>NZ_JAHEBC010000097.1:0-6477 GCF_024642405.1 Algoriphagus sp.
TAGAAATATTCGGATTTCACCTTTGGTACAAGGACTTGGACATGCCTCTTTTATCCTAAAACATCCAGAATACATTCCTATCAGGGATGATCCGGAAAGTGATTGGGCTTTTAATCCGCTGGATGAAAAAACGTATGAGGTTCAATTTGACTTATATACCGATGCTTTAAAAGCTTTTACACATGCCAATTATCTTCATGTAGGAGGGGACGAAGTTCATACAACAGGAAGGAATAGCGGAAAATCGGCTTTGGAACTTCAGTTGACATGGCTGAATAAAGTGAGTAAATATGCTGAAGAGAAAGGGTTGACCCCGATTTTTTGGGATGATATGCCGTTGCAAAATGCGGGTTTGTATAGATCAATTTATAATTCAAATTTAAACGAAGCACAAATTGATAGTATTTGGTCCATCAATGAGTCTAAACTCAATGAGTTTGTGGACATGTTTCCGAAGAACTGTGTATACATGCGATGGAATTACAGCATGCCTGAGTCGCCAGGGAATAAAAGAGCGATTCAATGGTTTACTCAAAATGGATTTAATGTGATGGGTGCAACAGCTGGGCAAACGCGATGGAATCTAATGCCATTAGAAAACAGTAATACTGCCAATATTCGGGATTTTGCCCTGAGTTCAATTGATCTTAACGCGGATGGCTTGTTGTTGACACTATGGGATGATGATTCTCCATTGTTTGAATTGTATCAGCGTGGTATAGCCACTTTTGCAGAATATACTTGGTCTGGACAGCAAAGATCAGAAGATGAGATCCACAAAGCTTTTCGTCAGCGAATGTTTGGGCCTGATGTGGCAGCAGAAGAATTTGCCTTTGTAGAAAGTCTGGAAGGCCCAGTTGCCTTTTGGAAAAATGCTTTATTGGATGGAACAGATAGAAATAGGCTAAGGAGAATAAATGATCCAATAAATAATGCTTTAATAGAATTGCCGGATTTAGATTCTGCAGGAGTTTGGACAGAAAAGTATCAGGATAGGGTTTCTAAAGCTGAAGAAAACCTGAAAGTGGTGGAGGAAGTCATGGATAAAATAGAAGCTTCAAAAAAAGCAGCTTTGAGAAATACCTATAATTTGGAAGCATATGAGCAAGTAGCCAAAGTTGTACAATTTACGAATCAAGCTCTGATTACTTTGGCAAAACTTGATCATCCCAGTGGGGAAGAAAGAAATATTGCCAAAGCAGAATTAGCTGGGATGAAAGCCAAGTGGAATTCTATAGAATCTGATTTGGAGCAAGTTTATGGTAAAACCAGAGTTTTGAATAAACCAGATGATTACGTTTTAGATCAGGATCATCACGTTCATTTGGCAAATCAGGCCAGGAAGTTTTCCGACTGGCAATTTTATGTGGAAGATTTGTTTTTAGAAAAGATCAAAGAATAACTTTTGCAGAAATTTAATTGAGGTATATCTTCATCCAAAAAATATGCTTTTTAAGAAAAGCTGATTTTTTAAAGACTAGATAAAAAAAATATGGCATCAGGATTATTTGCTTTGCTCGATGATATCGCCACATTGATGGATGATGTAGCAGTGATGAGTAAAGTTGCAGCAAAGAAAACTGCAGGGATTTTGGGGGATGATTTGGCTGTAAATGCGGAGAAAGCATCAGGATTTGTTTCAGATCGTGAGCTACCTGTGCTTTGGGCTATTACCAAAGGATCATTGTTGAACAAAATAATCATTCTGCCTTTTGCTTTTTTGTTGAGTGCTTTTGTTCCCTTGGCGGTGACCATCATTTTAATCTTAGGGGGAGTCTATTTAGCTTTTGAGGGAGCCGAAAAAATCTATGAATATTTGGTGCCACATTCCCATGAGGATAAAGTGATATTGTTAGAAAATCTAACTCCAGAAGAAATTTTAAAAAAAGAAAAAGAAAAGATCCGTTCGGCAATTGTAACAGACTTTATCTTGTCAGTTGAAATTGTAATAATTGCGCTGGGCACCGTTGTTCAAGAGTCTATTACCAATCAAATTATCGTAGTTTCAATAATTGCATTATTAGCAACAATTGGAGTTTATGGAATTGTAGCGATCATTGTGAGAATGGATGAATTTGGGTATAAATTAATTGCTATCAATGAAGAGAATAATAGCTTTTCCGATAAAGTAGGAAGAGTTTTAGTAAAAGCCTTGCCAAAGATTATTAAGGGAATGGGAATCATCGGAACCATCGCTTTAATCTTAGTTTCTGGTGGGATTTTCGTTCATAACATAGAGTTTTTCCACCATTTACTTCCTTCTTGGCCATCGATTATAAAAGAAATACTTGTTGGCCTATTGATTGGATTTGTCGCTTTTGGATTTTTTGAGTTGTTTCTCAAGTTAATTAAGAAAAAAGCTCATTAGCTTTTAAGGCTCCTTCGGGATCCTTTTTTGATTGTTTTTGTTCATTACTCATTAAAGAATGGTTTCATCTCATTGTGAATGTTTTCACGGAGCGTTTTCAGCCGGATTGCATATTCTTCTAATTTCTTTTCCTGATCTGTTTTGGGAATCCAAGGCTTGACTTTTTTTGGATTTCCATGTTCGTCGACCGCTACAAAAATGATGATACAGTGGGTTTTTTTCTCAAACTCATGCACCGAAAAATCTCTTGAATACACTTCCACCATGATATGAATGCTGGAGTTTCCAGTATAGATTACCGAAGCATCAATTTTAATTACCTCTCCAATATTGATGGGCTTGTAAAAACGGATACCCCCTACATAAACGGTCACGCAGTAACTTTCCGCCCAAGTTCTCGCACAGGTATAAGCAGTTTGATCAAGCCATTTCATCACAACTCCACCATGCACTTTTCCTCCGAAATTAATATCTGAAGGCTCGGAAATAAACTGAAACGAGGTTTTATGTAGGTTTTCCATTAGGAGGATTTTAAAGGATGTGTAAATACAATTAATGAAAAAATCACTGCAAAAACAGCATAAAAGACAGTTAAAATCAAGATTGGAATTGAATCCAAATTATTGAAAGAAAACTTTATCAGCGCCAATGCCCCAATAATGAAATGAGAGAAATTTCCGATGGCGATTGGTCTATTGTAAATGCCTCCGATTGTACTTCCTCTAACCGTCCAATTGACCATCGCAAAGCCAAAATATAATGCACCGGTAATCTGAAGAAATAACGATGATCCGGAGGGAAGTCCTAAGAAAGAAGCAATTTCCTGCGGAATGAAAGTCAGGTCAATTCCTAATAAACCCAAGAATATGGCACTTGAAGTAAAAATAAATTTGGTGTTGATTTTCATGAAATTAACAATAGCTAAGTATTTCTGATTCCGCTTTTTCCGATGTTTTTGTTTTAGTGATTCAAACACGTCAATAGGAGAAAGTCCTGTTTAAATAGAATGATATTTTAAAATATAAGAATTTAGGGATAAAAATATCTTCTATATTATGTCAGCTTGGGTTAATTGTTTAGCGGAGTAAAATTTGAATTTCCTTTTCTAATAAATTGACTTGAATGTAAGCCTCCTCTAAAGGTAAACCCTCAGCCAAACCTGGCCTCAAATGGCCTGTGGATCGCAGCCAGGCATCCCGAAGGATGGCTTGTTTTTTAGAAATTAAAGCTAAGATTTCAATAGCATTTGGGTAGGAGCTAACCGAATTACTGAATTCTTCAAATGGATCAAGTTCAGATTCTCCAATGGATTGTAATATCGATTTAGCCATTAGCCAATGTCCTGTATCTCCTGGATGAATGCCATCTTTGGCGAGATAAAAAGTTGAGTCTGAAGCTCTTTTTTCTTCCAAAAACTTTCTCATCGACCAATGCAAATCAATCACTTCCCAAGAATCTGTATACCTTTTGCTTATTAGCCAATCGGAATAATTATCCAAAACGTTTGCATAGGCTTCACCTTTGATGGGATCATAAATTGGTGGGGTTACAAAAATCGCATCGGCCTCAATAGATAAGATCTTATCGTTTAGCCAATTGATTCCATCTCTATATTTCGCAAATCGGATTTCATCCAGGGGTAAATAAATCCCATCATTCATCCCATAGTTTGCGAAAACCAAATCAGGTTTGATTTGCTCAAAAACCCGATCTAGACGCTCATGTAAATCCGGTCTTGGGAATCTTCCTCCTGCATGTCCTTCTTCAGAAAGACCTGAAACTGTTTCACTGGGTAGACCTAAATTTAGCCATTCAATGCTTGATTCAGGGTGTTTCAACCTGTAATATGTTTCTATGTAATTAATATACTGACCTCCATAAGTAATGCTATTACCTAAAAACAAGATCTGCTTTGTGTCCTTTGAAATAGGATTGATTTCTTGGCCGTTTGCTTTGGCTATTAGCAAGAAACTTAAAAATAGAACTAGGGATCGAAATTTCATAAGAATGCTTATTTCTCTGCTGCAGGGAAACTATGCAGATTTTTGATTCTCCAACCATTTTCAGTTTTGACAGCCACAACACTTTCAATCCAATGAATTTCACGGATGGATTGGCCATTTGTGGAAATGCTGGCGTAATTATGATAGATCGTATATCCCATTTTTTGATCCACATGAGTTTCGATGAAATCAAATTTGTTTATGCGTTCACCGGATTTCCGATTTTTGGCATTTGTTAGAATCCCTTTGATAATTTCCATATCCCAGATCTCACCGTTTTCTAAGATTTTGATATCGGGAGTATAGTATTTATCTATTTGATCCAAATCATATGAGGAAAACAAAACGTCAAAAGATTCCTTCACTAAGTTTTGGATTTGAACTTCGTCCGAAAGAATATTTTCCTGTGCGAAAGAAGGTAGACCTGTTCCTAAGAAAAGTAAGAGATAAAATAGTTTTTTCATGATTTTGGGGAGTATTTGAATTGAAGATAAAAAAATGCTGCTCCTTTTGAGAACAGCATCTTAATTAAATTTTTTGGGGTATTAGTTGAGTTTATCTGAAGCAGGAATAAATTGAGTATTAAGATCTGGAGTTTCCATATCCTTATCCAATGGAAACATTGGTCGATTAATTCTCTTATATCCCAATCTTTCTAAATCCTGATCAACTCCACCGGGTGTCAAAGCCATCACCCAATCTGCTCTCATGTCATAAAGCTCCGGTACGAGATAGCCGATTTTTACCACAACAATATCTGCTTCCCTAGGCTTTAAACCGAGATCAGTAAAATCACTTTCATTATGATAGGGCTTTCTCTTTTTGGTGACAATGACATGTACTGAACCAACTTTTATAACTACTTCTACTTCAGCCGCTCCATCACCTTCTTTGATTGCTTCAACTGTACCTTTCAATAAAACCGGTGGAGCGAATCTATCATCAACTGCAGCTCCCGCAGTTCCTTCAACCTGTCCACCAACCCCAGCTGCTAGTGCCTTTTCCACCAACTCAGGTCCTGGAATCGAAGCATAAATTAGGCTTGGGCCATTTTCAGATTTAAATGCAGGTCTCTTTAAAATTTCAGTAATGGTCCAGGTAACATCCCCGGCTCCACCCGCAGTTGGATTGTCTCCCATATCGCTGATCATGAAAGGCTTTTTATCACTGGCTAAAGCCATTTTCAGACTTTCATCCAAAGTTGCCACAGGTGCAACAAATTCAAATTCATTTCTAACATCCCAAAAGCTATTTGCCAGGTATTCTGCTGATTCAGAAACTGCTTTTTCATCGTCTCCAGTTACCATCACTACAGCATGGTTTCTTGGTTCATCTGCCCAAGCATATCCTATCCAAATCGCAGCATCTATGACCCCTTCCTTTTCTGTCTGGCTAGGAATTTTGGCATAGAGGCTCTTTCCAGGGTCAATTCTGGTACTGGTCTTTTCTCCTGGAAGAAGAATCGGAACAGGAATCCAAGCTTTGAAAGCAGGCTTTCCTTTTCCATTTTCCAGTCTGTCCAACATATTTTCAACAGCTCTTTGCTTTGATTCCAAAGCATCTTCATGGGGAGCCATTCGGTAACAGGTGATCAAATCCGTATGCTTGGCAAGTCGCTCAGAAACATTACCATGTAAATCCATGGAAGTGGAAATCAAGGTTTCCGTGCCGACAACATCTCGGACTTTAGCAATGAAATCCCCTTCAGGATCATCCAGTCCAACGACACTCATGGCACCATGGATATCAAAAAACAATCCGTCATAAGGAAGATTTTTTTTCAGCATTTCAAGCGTCACGCCTACCAATGAATCATAAGCTTCTCTGGTAACAATTCCCCCAGGAATAGCATGTCCTCTTAAAGTAGGAAACCATTCTGCCCTTGCTCGATCCACCGAACCAGAATCCAAAAATGGATAGTAGCTGAATATTTCCTCTTCAACCCGAGTACGAAATGCCGCAGCATCACTTTGGGCAGGGGAGAATGTGCTGGATTCTATTGCAAGACCGGCAATTGCAATTCGGGGAAGTTTTTCTTTAGGCTCTGAACTGGTACAGCTGAAAGCAAGTAAAATCGCCAAAAGGCCAAAAATTGAAGTTCTCATG
>NZ_JAHEBC010000097.1:6487-13190 GCF_024642405.1 Algoriphagus sp.
TGCTGGATTCTATTGCAAGACCGGCAATTGCAATTCGAGGCAGACTTTTTTCAGTTTTTTCTGAGTTAGTACAGCTGAAAGCAAGTAAAATCGCCAAAAGGCCAAAAATTGAAGTTCTCATGAAATTAGTGGTGGGTTTTAGAAATGTTGTTTGAAACAGATCATTTGGGTAATACAAGTATGCAGGATTTTTACTTATTTCTTAAATATTCCGGCTGGAGTTTTACCAATGGCAGAAGCCTGAAGTTCTGGAATCCCGAAAATATTTGCAATGATCATGGCTGTATTTGCATTGCTATTTGGGGTTTTGAAATTTTGATTTTTCAAAATATTCGGACCAACTATGGCCCATGGTACTTCCATTTCTTCAATGCTCAAACCACCATGACCTTTTTCATTTCCTCCATGATCTGTGATCAAAAGGAAATTGGTGTCCTTATATAAACCCTCTGACTTCATGTCTTTTATAAAATCTCCGATAGCTTTATCTGCATCCTCAATAGCTTTGATGTATTCTTTTGACATCCAACCATTATTATGTCCGGCATGATCCACATGTACCGTGTAGAGGAAAATCAGAAATGGCGATTCTTTATTGGCTTTGGCAAACTCAAATGCTTTTTGATAATTTTCTTCGTATCCGTCATCTTCTTCAAAACTCACTTCGTCTAAATACTTCTGATTCATGGAATTAATCAAATTACCCCAATTGTAATAATAGCTGGTTTTGATGTCGGGAGTTTTTTCTTTTAAAGCCTTAAAAATTGAAGGATAGTAACCATCCGCGTCTATTTCGATAGGAGGAAGTTCATGCTCTTCGAGTGTCCAGTTGTTATTGGAGACTCCATGCTGTTCAGGCCCGCCCGAAGTCAGATGACTGGTCCAGTTTGGCAAAGTCACAGAAGGCATTACTGTTCGGGTATTCATCGATAAGATACCATCTGAAAAAAGCTTGTCGATATTCGGTGTTTTCGCTTTTTTTAAACCTTCTACACTAAGGCCATCAATACCAAAAATAAAGACATGCTTAGGGGATTTTGCTTTTGGAATAAAACCCGAAAATAAGATTAAAATTAAGCCAATTGCTATGGTTGGAAATCGGTAATTCATTTTTAATAGTTATTCTCCTGACTTAAAGATTCTGTCCATCAAAACCCATTTTTCTCCCGGCTTAGCCCAAGGGATCGGTTGCTGATATTTCCACATGAGTTCTTCCCATTCTGCGATTTTTGGGTTGGCAGCATCCATCTTTGCTTTTTCTTCAAAAGTGAATTCATCATTCGTCTCCAGAATCATAAACATGCGATTTCCAGATCTAAAGATTTCGATATTGGTCACACCACAGTCTATATCATGCTGTGTTACTTCTGGCCAGGCATTCCCTGCAGCATGATACTGTTCGTATTCTTTGATGGATTCTGGGTCATCGATTAAGTCAAGCGTAAGGCAAAATCGCTGCATAATTTTTCAGTTTTAGAGAAAGTATTTGTTAAATGAGTCTATAGTCTTTTGTGCTGCCTCATCTGAGTTTGGTTCAGGAAAAGCCTCTGCTGAGATATAATGTGAATAGTTTATTTCTTTGATAGCAGAAGCGACTGAAGTCATTTCCGTATGTCCCATCCCTATAGGTTTTCTATTGCTATCCGCAAAATGAATATGACCTATATGGGATGCCCCTATTCGTATGCTTTCAGCAATATCAGCTTCTTCAATATTCATATGGAAAAGGTCAGCCAGTAATTTTACGCGTTTTGTATTTAGCTTTTCCAGAAATTCAACCCCTGATTTCATGGTGTTCAATAGGTTGGTTTCATACCGGTTAAGTGGTTCATAAATTAGGAACGTGCCTAATTTTCCCGCTTTTTCACCAAGAATTTCTAAAGCTTCTGCCAACCAAGAAAGGGTTAATTCCCGGTCATTTCCGGGTAAAACATTTCCTTGCATAGAACCGATTATAGCTGGTGCTCCAAATGCAGCTCCAAATGAGATCATGTCAGAGATAAATGAAATGGCTTTTTTTCTGATTTCAGAGTCTGGATCGGTCAAAGTTAAACCATGGATAACTTTCCCGGCACCTGTACCAACTGCAGAAAGTTCCAGATCGAATTTTTGTAAAAGCTGCTTTAAATTCTCTACCTCCAATGTGTCTGAAGCTGGAGTAAATAACTCAATTGCATCAAAACCGAGATTAGAAGTTTTCTCCATGCTCTTTTCCAAGTCATGCCAATAAATCCATGGACCATAGTTGATTTGCGGTACTAAAGCTATTGTGGTACTAGATTTAATCATGTTATGCTTGGTCAAAGTCTATCATTATTTTGGTGATTCCCACTGGATTTGCATCCCAGTCAATCATAGTTTGCGGTGCTTCATCAATAGTGACTACTTTACTGATCACCTCATCGACAGGAAATTTTCCTTCCTCAAGATATTTGATGACAGTAGGAAAGTCACCTAGGCAATTTCTGGAACCTAGAATTTCTATCTCTTTTTGGACGAACAATGATGTGTTAAAATCCACATCTCTTTTAGCATACCCAATGCAGACCACACGACCTGTAAAAGCAACTTCTTCCACAGCAGCTCTATAGGTAGCAGGACTTCCGACAGCTTCTATGATTACATCCGGTCCGTCGTTGTTTGAATATTTCTGGAGAGCATCATGAAGGTTTTCTTTGCTGGGATTTATAATGTGGGCGACGCCAATTTTCTTGGCGATTTCAAGTTTATTATCATCTAAATCTATGGCTATTACGTTGGAACCTCTCTCTACAGCGGATGCTATAGCTCCCATTCCTACAATTCCACAGCCTAATACTGCCACTATATCCTCATCTGTGATCCTACCTCTTTCTGCTGCATGAAACCCCACAGTTAAAGGCTCAGCTAAAGCAAGTTCGCGGAGTGATAGCTTTTCAGATGGGAATGTATCTTGATAAGGTACTGAAATGTATCGAGTCATGGCACCTGGTCGTCTAACCCCCATGGTTTTATTAGTCTTGCAGGCATTAGGTCTTCCTTTTCTACAGGCTTTACAAGTACCGCAATTTTGATAGGGATAAATGGTGATATTGGTTCCCACTTTTATGGAATCAGGAACATTTGGCCCGATTTCTTCGATGGTTCCACCTACTTCATGTCCTAAAATATTTGGGTATTCCTGAAGTGGAAAAAGTCCTCTGAAACTATTCAAATCTCCTCCGCAGAAGCCCACCATCCCAACACGGACCAATACTTCTCCTGAGCCAACTTTTGGTTTTTCTACTTCTTGAACTTCTGTTTTTCCGACTTCTGTGATGACAAGAGCTTTCATTGTAATAGGTATTTATAGGTTATTTTCTGGTTTTCCTTCAAACCACATTTTGTTTTTAAAAGGCGCCAATAAGGCCGTGATTTCTTTTAATAGCATTTCAGGGATTTCAAAATCTACAGCTTCCACATTTTGCTTGATGATTTCCAATTTATTCATCCCAACGATAGTAGTAGCGATATCAGGATGGTCCATGGCATATCTCAAAGCGACATCGCTTAGTGATACACCAAAGTTTTTACACATATCCAGTAAAATCGGCTGCATGGCTTTCACCTCATCTGGAGACCTATGCCATTCAGGAAGCGGAGCATCAGAAAGGATGCGCTGCATCAAAGGAGCAGCATTCATCAATCCAAATCCTTTTTCTTTGGAAAGCGGAACCAATTCATCATTTATTTCATCTTCCAGAAGGTTATAATGGGCCCAGGAAAGGACAGTATCAAGTTCGACTTCTCTTGCTATCTGAGCGAGGTATCTTACAGGCAAACCTGTGATGCCAATGAATCTTGCTTTTCCGCTTTTTTTAATTTCCTGTATGGTAGGAATAGCTTCTTCTATGATCTGATTTTTATCTACAAACTCGATATCATGTAACTGGAAAAGATCTACGTAATCTGTCTTCAAACGAGTTAAGGATTCATCGATGCTTTTAAGGATTCTTTCTTTTGAAAAATCAAACTCTTGAAGTCCATATCTTCCGCATTTGGTGGCTAAAGTGATGTCCTTTCTTTTTCCTTCCAATGCTGTTCCTAACCGCTCTTCCGCCAAAGTCAAACCATAAAAAGGAGATACATCAAAGAAATTGACCCCATGATCAATAGCGTAGTGAACAGTCCTTTTAGCGTCTTCAAGGGTACATTCATCGAAGACATTTCCTAAAGGAGAAGCTCCAAATCCAAGGATGGAAACCTCTAAATTGGTTTTTCCTAAGCGACGGTATTTCATAGTCTGGTATTTCGGATTTTTTGAAAAAGTCTTTTTATTTAATCAGTCAATCGTCTTACTTCCCCACCAATCTTTATTGGGTTGAAAATCTTTTGATAACATGTTTCTACGTTGATTTTCCAATCGTTCAATCAAGGTAGTTCTATAATTCCTGTTGACAATAGCAGCCGAATCAGGATCATATAAAGGATCCAGTTTTGCCATGTTTGCATTTCGTTCGGATAGCCAAGTGAGTAATTCCTTTGATAATTCTGAAGTCTTAGTAGGATTTTCAGCGGCCAAATCATTCTCCTCACTTAAGTCATTGGCGAGATTATAAAGCTCATCGTGTCCATCTTCCCAATAATGAATCAATTTCCAGTCTCCTTTTCGAATCGTGGAATTAGGTTCTCCGCCTTGGTTTCCATAATGTGGATAGTGCCAATAAAGGGATCTTTCCTCCAATCTTCCTCCTTCAAGTAGAGGTCGAATACTGGAACCATCTATAGCTTCATAGTTTGGAGTGATTCCTGCGAATTCCAATAGTGTTGGATAAAAATCTACTCCCGTTACTGGGGTATCATTTTTAGCTCCTTTGTTTTGAAGCCAAGGTACATACACCAGATAAGGAATTCTTGTCCCTCCTTCAAATTGATACCCTTTTCCACCTCTCAGTGGATCTAAGTTGGTAGAATAATTGTCTCCTGAAACTACCCCTCCATTATCGGAAGTGAAAACAATGATGGTGTTTTCTGACAAACCAAGTTCCTCTAGCTTATTTAAAACTGCTCCGACAGCCTCATCCATTTGTTCGATCAAACCTGCATACACAGGATTATCCTGATGTTTTCTTGCAGGTAAAACCCGCTCCATTTCAAAACCTACACTATCAATACCCATGGCTTCGGCTTTATCTCGATACCTTGCCCATTTTTCCTCTGATGTTTGAATAGGGGCATGTACCGCGTAAAATGACAAGTAGGCCAGGAATTTTTCAGTTTGATGCTGCTCTATAAACAAATTCGTTTCCTTGGCTAATTTCATGGAAAGGCTCATCCCTTTTTCATCCGGATAATCTTCCATAAAAGGATTTTCGAAAGGAGAGAAGTAACCTCCAGAATAAGGTCCTCCAACATGATATCCTCCTTTATTGATATCAAATCCATGATCAGTTGGAAGTGATTGCTCTTCGGCTGAACCCAAATGCCATTTCCCGGCAAAAAAAGTGGAATACCCAGCTTCTTTTAAGGCTTCAGGAAGCGTTGTCATTTCCTTTGAAAGTTGGTGTTCGTAATCAGCTGGTAGTAATTTTGAAAAGCGTTTATAACTTCTCCATGCTTCTCCTGCTGGAGCTCCTATCCAATCTGTAATTCCATGGTTAGCAGTAAATTTTCCAGTCATTAAACTAGCTCTGGAAGGACTACAAACAGCACTGTTAGCATAACCATTTGTGAAAATCATGCCTTTTGAAGCAAGTTTGTCAAGATTTGGTGTTTCATAATACTCGCTTCCCATAAATCCCACATCATTGTAGCCTAAATCATCAACCAGAATAAAAACAATATTTGGCTCTTTAGAAGAATCACTTTTTGATACACATGAAAAAAGAGAAATAAAAGCGACCCAAAGAAGGATAAAGGTTTTTAAGATTTTCATTTAAAGTGTGTTGGGTTTTTATTTATTCAAAAGAGGCGTTTAAGACCGTAGTCCTGTAGGTAAAACTATGAGTTCGAGCTGGGAAATCAAATTTGATTATCGAAGCTTTTTGGGTTGGTTTAGTAAATACATTTTCATCCTGATAGGATTAATGGGTTCATCTTTTTCCCCGGTTTCTGTCGTGGCAATTTTATCCAAAACATCAAACCCTATTTCCAATTCTCCAAAAACTGTATATCCACCATCTAAATGGGGAGTGCCCCCAATTTTTGTGTAAAGTGTTTTTTGGGCTTCATTGAGGGTAAGGTTTCTATCTTTGATATGTTCTTCCAAAGCACTTTCTGTATAGGGTTTTCGATGTACAATATAAAACTGAGTGCTACTGCTAGCTTTTTCTGGATTATTATTTCTGGCTGCAGCCAAAGCTCCCCTTTTGTGATAAATACCCTGATCAATCCGGAATTCTGCAGGAATTAGTTCTCCTGAAAATGGATTAGGCTCGTCATTTTCTGTTGGATTGGGTCGACCACCTTGGATCATAAATTCATTGATTACCCGATGGAATTCAAGGCTATCGTAATAGTCAGATTTTACTTTAGCTACAAAATTATCCCGGTGAAGAGGAGTTTGATTATACAATTTTACCATCATATCACCTTTGCTCGTCGAAATCAAAACGTGATATAAACTATCTTTTTTTGGTACAAGTGATTGAAAGGTTTTGATTTTCTCAAGTTCTTTTCCTGAGTAATCAGAATTGATTTTACTTGATTGACAAGCTGTAATCAGGATCAGAAAAAGTATCCCAAT
>NZ_JAHEBC010000380.1 GCF_024642405.1 Algoriphagus sp.
TGATGAAATGCTATAAGGAATTTCCTCGGCAAATATTTTAGAAAAATGATTACCGGTTACATTAATGTTTCGAACAGATCCTCCAGTTAAATCATCACCAGAATGCAATTGAATCGGCATTTTGTAAAAAGTGTTGTTTTGAACAACTATATTTTTTGCATTATGGAGATATAAACCTTTACCACTTATCTCTGAGATTGTGTTGCCTAAAATTTTAACTCCATCTGTATTGTCATCCATGTAAATTCCTTCAGCAAGGTTATCTTTCATAGTAGTACCTTCTACAGCTCCAACTCCTCTAAGTACAATATTTCCAATTACCTCCCTTCCTAAATTATTTCCCCACGTTATACCATCCGAATTGGTATAAATCCCAGCTCCATCATGTTTATGTAGACAAAAATTATCAATTAGATTATTTTTGATTACTGTGTAATTACCTCCAAAATGAATCCCATTAAATCCAGTATTGATAATTTTATTTCTAGCTATGCTAGAATTGTCAGCATTACCGGCAATGTATATCCCAACACCTTTCAGATCACTACTATTTGACATTCCTTGAAAAGGCATCGTATTATTAATAGTATTGTCTTCGATTATTGCTCTTTGGGTGGTAAATTGAAAAAACAATCCACCACTTAATGAGTAATTTATTGAGTTCCCTTTCACAGTTAAATCTGGTGTAGTATGGGAGTAAATTGCGTTTTGTCCAGCGAAAACTAAGTCACAATTTAATATCTGTACATTTGCAGAGTTTTGAATGTTAAAAATATCGGCATTTGCCCCTCTCAAATTCAGATTATTAAAAGTTAGATTCTGAATATATTTATTTGTTTTAATTAAATACTCTCTAGTTGCAACTTCAACATTTAAAAAATTTGGATCTTGTCCACCAAAATACCCATAAATCCTTTTGTTTGATTTGGAGTATGCCCATTCACCAAATTGATCTAGCGTATTGATATGATTTTGAATAAAATATCCAAACCCAGCTTGAGGTGAATATCCTGTTTCTGGATTTGATAAAAAGCTAATGGTATTCCCAGCATTATAGGAGATTTCATGCCTATCGGTAATCCAATTGTTTTTTCTGATTACTATATCACCTCCCACAAAGTTAGCAGGCATATTTTCACCTTGAATGCTCAAAGAGTTATTGACGGATGATATAGTTAAATATCCTTCGTTTTTACTTCCTGCATTAGGATATCTTCCAACCTCCCTAAGTTGGTTGTTTATGGTAACTATTTGAACTTTTCCACCATCCATATTTGAAAGTAAAGCTTCATAAGTGCCATTTCCTTTGGAAGCCCAATTAGTTACTTTGACCAATGAAGTAATTACAGGTTTTGCTCCAACTCCATAGGATGTGTAAGAAATAGGATTACCTGAATTTCCTCCTCTGGATATCAGGATTGATCCATAAAATATGTCTCCACTTTTAAATAAAATTCTATCTCCAGCCCGCAATTGACTGGCAAATGAATTTAATTTTTCAATACTTCTCCATGGGGTAGAAGAATTCTGTGCTTGTACAGCTGAGCGATTATCGTCTCCTGTTGAACTCGAAAAATAATAATCAGTAGCTTGAGTCTCTGAAATATAAAATACAGAAATAGCAATAATTAATAATAACCTTATTAATTGATTATAATAATTAAATAGGATATTAATCAACTCGTTAAGTAAGGGTGATTTCATAACGTTGATTTTTATATAAGGCCCCAAAACTAGAATGATTTTTCAACTTTTCAAGCTCATTTCTAGATAGCTGACTAGTTTTGGTATTCAAAAAACACAATTTTTGACTTGGAATTAGATAATAAAAAAATAACTAAACCGACTTTAATAGAAAAAATAGAGAAAAAAAATAAAAATAATTCTGAATTTATAATCTAAAACAGATAAAAATTTGGTTAGGGGTATTTTTTGATGAATTTAATAGAAAAAATAGTTGAATTTCTTTTTAATAAGAATTTCAAATCACAAACAATGAGCTTTATATATATAATAAAAATATTTGATCTATTATTTATGTATTTTATTTTATAAAAAATTACTCTGTATTTCTAAAAAAAATTTTTTTATTTTTTTTCAAATTTTTTTTGAAGGGATGGGTTTTTTGTAAAAATTTCTATTTTAAATTGTTCTAGTTCAATTTTTTAGGCTTAATTCTAATTATGAACAAAGCTCAATTCAAAGTTTGTGCCAAAGTTTTTCATCCTTCAAACTTTAATAATAAGAACCAATTTTGCTTTTTCTTGGAAACCTACTCTTACATATCTTCAAAAATCTAGTATGTTTTTGCCTTCATCAAATTCAATAAAAAAAGAGTCCCGATTTTTCAGGACTCTTTTTCTCGTAATTAAAACCTTTCAGCTTATTTGACAACAATCAAACGCTGGAGTTGGGATATTCCTTCTTCTGTCGTGGTAGTTAGGAAGTAAACCCCTGCAGCAAGATTCCTCACTGAAATGGTGTACTTGTTTCCATTTTCCACCATTTCGGGAAGATAGGTCTGTACCATTCTGCCACGGACATCGAATATTGAAATCTCTCCCAGTTTCTCTTCAGGATCCGTTGATTGAAGATTTATCAGGTCTGAAGCCGGATTAGGATACATCCTTATTGATGACTTTCCAAACCCGGAATCGGTATTTAACCCAAACTTATTAACCTGAATGGTGATAGTCTCCTGACTTACCAGTTCTTTACCATCTCTTACGGTTACTTTAACCTCATGGGATCCTGGCGAGACAAACAGATGACTTGGGTTTTTCTCCATAGAACTTGATCCATCCTCAAATTCATAGCTGTAACTTAGATTTCCCTGATCCACTCCTGTTAAGTCCCCCATAAAGTCAACCTTCAACGGTCCGGATCCTTCCATAGGTGAGGCGAGGATGGTTGGCTTGGAATGAATTCTAGCAATAATGGATTCACTACTTTCTATTGCAAGTCCGGCAATAATAGACCTGCTCTTCTTTGGGTCAAGACTTATTTCAAGTTGGCCATCCTCTACATTAATTTCTTCAAAAACAACTTCCAAAGGATCATTGGCTGAAGAGGCATATATATTAAAGTTAGATCGAACTTTATTTCCTTCAATTAGGATATCGAAGGCTCTACAAGTTGAACAAGCGCTACCTATTACACCAAAGTAATTTTCAATGAAATAGGTAGTTACTTTATACATTCCATTAGGAACAGGAATAGTATATGTTATCGCTTCATCAATATTAGACGATCTAGTGGACTGAAATAACTCTATATTACTTGCCTGTGGGATATTATCGGGTCTAGAATCATTGTAGAATTGTTCACCGGTATTCATATCCCCAATAAACTCCTTACCCTGATATGTTACCGTCTCACTACTTCCTGCATTTAAATACAGACTGAAGTCAGGTGAAGCAATTCCTTCAACCTGAATAGTTACTACAGAAGATTCTACGCTTAATCCACCTTGGTCTGTAACTCTGGTTTTCAATGCAT
>NZ_JAHEBC010000381.1 GCF_024642405.1 Algoriphagus sp.
CCAAAAACAAAAGTCGGAGCTTTTGGCGCACCAATGGGTTGGATGTTGATTCCTTCAGCAGTTCCTCAATTTGAATTTTCTGAGGAACAAACTCCAGATATTCGTAGAGCTGAAGGGATAGAAATAAGTCCAGGTAATTTTGGACAATCTCCGGTGAAAATCCCTGCCAACAGTAAAGTGAGTATTCTTTTGGATCAAAAATACCTGACTAATGCTTACCCAACTTTCAAATTCAGTAATGGAAAAGATGCAACAGTAAAAATAACTTATGCAGAAGCTTTGTATGGGGAGGAGCGATCCAAGGGCAATAGAGATGAAATTGAAGGCAAAGCGATTGTTGGCCGATTTGATGAGATCACAACCGATGGAACTGCCGACCAGGAATTTACCACGCTTAATTATAGAACCTATCGCTATATACAGCTGGATGTAGAAACGCAAGCGGAAGAATTGACTTTGAATGGAATGGAAGCAATGTTTACTGGATATCCATTTGAAATGAATGCAGAGTTTGGATCGGATGATCCTACTCTTCAAAAAATCCTCGAAGTGGGATGGCGGACTGCAAGACTTTGCGCAGTCGATTCCTATATGGATTGTCCCTATTATGAGCAGTTGCAATACATAGGCGATGGTCGGATTCAGGGAGTTATTTCCTATTTCAATTCCGGTGATGATCGACTGATCAAAAACTCATTGAACCAGATTTCCTATTCCCAGCAGCCTGAGGGAGTGACTTTCAGTCGTTATCCATCGGCAAGTCCTCAATACATTCCTCCATTTTCTATGTGGTATGTCGGAATGCTCCATGACTACTTAATGTATGGTTCAGATATGGAGTTTTTGCGCACAAAATTGAATTCGTCCAGATCGGTTATTTCCTACTTTCAGAGCGTTCAAGATGAAGAAGGGTCGCTGGGAACTCTTCCATTTTGGTCATTTGTAGACTGGGCAGTAGGTACGGAATGGAGACAAGGAATTCCACCAATAGGTGCAGATGGAAATTCCGCTATTTTGGATCTTCAAATGCTCCTAGCTTTACAATATGCGGCAGATTTGGAAGTACATCTTGGAGTGCAAGGTTTGGCTGATAATTACCTGAATGAAGCGGAGAAGTTGAAATCCACTATCCGCAATAAATATTGGAATTCTTCCGTCGGGCTTTTTGCAGACAGAGCTGAAAAGGATTTATTTTCTCAGCATGCCAATGCCTTGGCGATTTTAGCTGGAGTAGTTGAAGGATCTGAGGCCAAAGAAATTGGTGATAAAATGCTAAGTCTCGAAAACGATATGGTAGAGGCAACGATTTATTTCAAATATTACATCCACCAAGCGCTGGTAGAGGTGGGAATGGGAGACAAGTATCTATCTTTCCTTGATGTCTGGAGAAAAGGACTTGACCTAGGTTTGACGACTTGGGCAGAAACCTCAGATTTGGATAAAACTAGATCAGATAGCCATGCTTGGGGATCCAGTCCGAATATCGAGTTTTACCGAACAATTTTGGGAATTGACAGTGATGGACCAGCATTTAGTAAAGTTTTGATCACCCCGCATCTTGGTGAATTTGAGGAGATCTCTGGTAAAATGCCTCATCCCAAAGGCATGATTGAAGTTGACTATAATTTAAAAGGAAATCCAACTGCAAAGATTACCCTTCCACAAGGAATCACTGGAAGTTTGGTTTTTGGAGGGAAAACCTATTCATTAAATGGAGGCCTAAATTCAATTAACTTGGAATAGAATTGCTTGACTAAAAGAACTATTTCTCTTTTGCATCTCTTTAGTTATTGAAAAAATGGATTTTATAATAGTAAAGAGGAAATAATTTGAATTAAGAAACCATAATTGATTGGAAGCGATTGATTATGGTTTTCTTTATTTACTACTGTTTGAATTGTGTAAGTTTTGATTTGAAAATTAGAGTTTAATTGGTTTGAGATTGTTGAATTTTGCATAGTGAGTATAGAATAATTTTAATATTCTATATTCAAGGACCCGTCCAAGCCTATTATGAAAAGAATTGTACTTCAATTATTGCTAATTCCCCTCCTTATGGGAGTTACTAAACAGGTAATTGCTCAATCAGAATCTGAAGCAAAACCTTCTGTCAATCATTTTAATGGAACTCTCACAGCTACTTCCAATGGGATTTCGATCATTCCTTTCTTTTCTTTGGGAAGGCCAGCCTTTTTGTTTGATTTAAGTTTAGGAGGGGAGCGTCTATCCTTTGATCCTATGTTACGATTTGGAATGGATGGTAAGCCTTGGTCATTTGTTTTTTGGTGGAGATATAAAATTATTAAAAACGAAAAATTCACTTTGACTGCAGGAGCGCATCCGGCTTTCTTGTTTCAAGAGCGAGAAATCATAGTGGATGGAAAACCCAAAAATGTGTTGGTTGCTAATCGTTTTTTGGCTTGGGAAATTGCTCCTACTTATAAAATCTCGCCCCGTTCCAGTTTAGGGCTTTATTTTCTTAATGGAAACGGAATTAATCCCTATCCACCAGACCATACCTATTTTTTAGGAATGACATGGACCTTAAGTGATTTACCTATAGGAGAAAGCTTGAGGTTTAAAATGACTCCACAGTTTTATTATCTGAAAGTGGATGAGAATGATGGTATTTATGGAACTTCAACTTTTACTTTGACTAAAAATAATTTTCCAATTGGACTTCAATCTACTATGAATCAGAAGATCAAATCAGGAATTGAGGGTAATGATTTTGTCTGGAATATCAGTTTGATTTACAATTTTGCCAATGAGTATAGAAAACAATAAACCAGCTTCAAATGGAAAAAACTGAATCTTTAGAGGACTTTTACAAGAGAAAATTCAATTGGTTGCCCGAAGACTATAAAAAGGATTTTGGGCATTTCAATATGTTTCGGTTGGAGCCTTACTACGAAGGAAAGATGAAAAGCATCCCTTACAGAAGAAGGGATTTCTATAAAGTGATGCTAGTGAAAGGACAAAGTCAGGTTCATTATGCAGATCGGGTTTACGAGGTGAAAAAACAGGCACTTTCCTTTTCAAATCCTATGGTTCCTTACAAATGGGATAATAATCATTCAAAATTAGAAGGCGTTTACTGCATATTTAATCCTCATTTTTTTTCGGGATTTGGAGATATTCAGAAGTATGAGGTTTTCCAGCCAAATGGAGTTCATATTTTTGAGCTAAGCGATGAGGAAGTAGAGAAAGTAACTGAGGTTTTTGATCAAATGAATCAGGAGTTTCAGTCTGAGTATAAGTACAAATTTGACCGGATTCGCAACTTAATTCTAGAACTGGTTCATTTTGGGTTAAAGCTTCAGCCTGCAGAACTTCAGGTGGGGAGAAAGGGAAATGCTTCCCTTCGGATCGCTTCCATGTTTTTGGAACTTCTGGAAAGACAGTTTCCCATAGATGATAGCCATGCAGTGATCAATCTCCGTACTCCCAGTCAATTTGCCGATCAACTGAATATTCATGTCAATCATCT
>NZ_JAHEBC010000382.1 GCF_024642405.1 Algoriphagus sp.
GCTAATTTTTCTAGCTGCTCCATTTTTAGTCGTCTGGATGGTTTATACAGTTTTAATTGCAGAGGTAGATATTGAAGAAACTTTTGAGGAGCAATGGTACCAGGATCGGCCGGATTTGCGAGGAGGAGAATGAGTGAGATTCGATAGGAAAAGGCTGAAATCGGATTTCAACTTATTACTGCTGGATAGAGTTTAGCTAAAAAAGAAGAATCCTACCTAAGCTGTGGGATTCTTAGTTCATCTTAGTTTCCATCAATCTAGTTACTCTTCAAATACCAATAGACTCCTCCGGCGATAACTTTTTCTTTTATTCGCTCCATTGATTTGCCAAAGGAGCCTCCTTTTTCAGTTTTTATCATTTCATTCAATTGGGTTTGCAGATCAGCAAATGGCTTCATGCTTCGGTCCAAGCCACCTTCCTTGTTTTGGCTTGTCCAAAGTTTGCGGTGTTTGGCTTGCATTTCAATTAGCCTTTCTTGCATATCTGTTAAGTACTTTATTCGTTTGCTACTATCCCAATTTTCTTTTTGCTGACCATAATTTCTGATCTCAGCTCCGATACGAACCATTCTGATTCCATTTTTAAGTTCCTCCCGTATCAGTTGCTGTTCCTCATTTTGAACATTAAACTTGCTTTCCGCATGTTGATTTAATTCGATTTCTAAATAATCCAGATGTTCGCTTAATCCTTGGAAGTCAAAGCTTTTTTGATTCTGAAAACGACCTGCCAACAAGTTGTAAAACTCTTCCCCTCCTAGGTCTGGTAGTTTTTTCTCTATTGCTCCATAAATGGTTTTTTCCAGGACAGGGTCTGCCATTCCAAACTGATATGCCATGAAGTTGTGGCTCATATTTGGCATATGTCGTTCCTCATAGTGATAAAGCCTTCCCATATCTAGGACGATGCCCCCAAGTTCATTGTTTTGATCTTGGAAAAGGAAAGAGTTGAGATATTGCTCCAGGGGTAAGTTCCGAGATGTGGATGAATTCCAGCTGATAGCTCCTCCATAGGCGATTCCAGGCAAGCTTACTGGTTCATATTGCCAGTGTCCCATATCTCCCCAATCTGTCAAAAGCATTCCTTTGGCACCGTTTTTCAACCCATTTAACACAGCGTTTTCAATATTTGCGAGCATGTTGTCCGTGCGACCGGTAAACGTCATCCAGCTGCTTGTCCCAGGGCAAACCATAAATTCAAGCCCATTTTCCTTGAAAACTTTGGTTTTTTCACCAAAAGGATGCTCTCTTTCATATCCCCACTCCAAAACGGTAATATCCTTGGGTAGGTCAGGAATCAACTCGGGATGTTTTCCGATTATATCTCCCCACATCCAGAACTCCTTGCCTTGCGATTTAGCCATTTCATAGATTTGTAGGGTGTAGTCTAAGTATACTCTTCCCACACCAATATTTTCAGCCAAAGCAGCACTGTTGCAATGGCCTAATTCAAAAGGCTCATCGAGATTGCCATTGAATTTATTGGAGGTGAAGTTCGGTAAGAGATCGGTCATCATTTGGCCCACCAGTTGAATACTCTCTGGATTTGTTGGATCCAGAGTCGTTTTGGTTTTTTGCAGAGGCAAAATTTCATATCCATCCGGGCATTCGGCTAAATGTTCAAATTCTGTTGTATTAAGCCAAGCTTGCATATGTCCCAAGGAGTTTTGGTTGGGTACCAACTCAATGAAGCGAGCTTTACAATAGGCATCCAGCTCACGAATCTCCTCAGGAGTCATTGGAGTTTCTTTTCCCTCCCACAAAGATTTATAGCTAGGATAGGCAAAGGAAAACCCCTCTATATAAAGTTCTAGGTGATTGTATTTTAGTAAAGAGAGTTTATCAACTAGGGCTTTGGCGGTAGAGAGTTGCGGGATTTTATCACGACTGATGTCCATCATATAGCCTCGAATTTTTAAATCTGGTGAATCCTCCATTTTTAGGCAGGATATCGATTCGGGAAATTGAACCTGAAGATGATGTAGGGTGACCATGCCGTAATAGGCTCCGGCTGGTTGCGAATATTGAATTTCAATACCTTTTGGAGAAATATCTAGAAGATAACCTTCCTCAGGCAAGTCAGAGTTTTCAGTGAAAATCAAATTGCCAGTGGTCCCGAGTCCTGTAAGGCTTTTTTTCAGCAATCGTTGCACCCATATCTCAGTGTCTGGCAAGCTTGAAGAGATCTTCCATGCATCAGGCCAGCTGAATACCCCCTTTTCTGCCTTGAGTTTTTTTGGCAAAGGCAAAATATGCAAGAAGCTGTTGGAGTCATTTTGGAATTGAAAATGGTAAAAAGTGGCTTCCTGATTAGTGTTTTTAACGGCAAGTCGCTCATACTCATTTTTAGCTTTATCGTATTCTGAATTAAGAAAAATGAGTATCACAGTAATGATTGCTAGCAAACAGAGAATTACGATTCCGGTTATTTTAAATACTTTTTTCATGGGGTAATTTTTTATAATGTTGGGTTGAGCTGCTCGAGTCTTTCTAATCCTTTTGCAGAGCACATTCCTCTAAGGTAAATCATAGAGGTGTTGGCGATCAGTTTCTGATTGGGAAGGCCCAGTCCTCTATAAATCTGGCCTCTAGTAATCCCAGAATAAAGGTGCTGCATGGCAATAAAGGATACCTCATTGTTTATAGTAGAAACAAAAAAACCCTGTTGTTTTCCTGATTCTATGGTGTCCAAGAAAAACTGCTCAATACCTCTAAGGGTGTTTTTTAAATCATCTTGTAATTGAGGATAGAATTTATTGAGGTCAGAGTAGAATTTTGGATTGATCTCAAATTCCAGCTGAGATACCCGGTTTAGCAGACCAAAGAGCGCTTCGACTTCATCTGTTGCAGCTTCACCCAACAACCTGAGATCTACCATCATTTCTCCATAGTGTTTTTCAAGGCAGGCCTTCAGTAAGCCCATTTTATCTCCGAAAAGCTTATAAACCGTTTTGCTAGAGATTCCAGTCAAATCAGTGAGTTCTTGAATGGTAAAGGACTGCGTTCCACTTTTAAGGAATTCAGAAAGAGCGATGTCTAATATTTCAGCTTTGGAAATTTCTGTCTCAGGCATGGAAAATTTATCTGGTGTTATATTTTCCACAAGTTTAATGGAAAATATAAGCAATCGCAAATTTTCCAAGGGGATTTGGACTTTATATGGAATTAGATTTTGAAAACAAATTCAATTGAGAAAAGAAGCATGTCCTGAACCTTGCCCTTCTGTCTCAGCGAGTGAATCGACCAGAATTTTGACTATTTTCCTTTATTCCTGTAAATGGCAGAGAGTCGTATCTTTATACCATGACTACCTCCGAATCGTATGCTCAACTCATCAAATCCACTTCCAAGCAATTGGGCTTTGATTTTTGTGGAATTGCCAAAGCAGAATTTTTAGAGGAGGAAGCCCCAAGATTAGAAGCTTGGCTCAATCAAAATTACCAGGGCGATATGGCCTATTTGGGCAACCATTTCGACAAAC
>NZ_JAHEBC010000383.1 GCF_024642405.1 Algoriphagus sp.
TGTAAGGAATTCCTGCCAGAGTGTGGATTCTAACTTTTACACCGGCCAACTTTGCCGCCAACATTCCCAAAATCCCTGCCTTTGGTGTATGAGTATGTACGATATCAGGTTTTTCCTTTTTAAATAATTGATAAAGCTGCCAAAGACATTTTAAATCTTGAATTGGAGTGATTTGTCTTGTAAAAGGAATTACCTCAAGTCTGCAACCTTCATTCTTTAATACTTGAGCTACCTCTCTTCCATCACTGCTTACCATTAAAACTTCTATCCCTTTTTCTCTCATAAACTTCATTTGTCCTGTAAGCAAAAGTTTAAGTGAAAGGGGTACTGTTGTAATTCTGATCAGTTTGGTCATGAAAAAGATTTGTAAAGGGGCAAAGGTAAGATATTATAGTCTTTTGTTACCTAAAAATTGCAAATGGTATTCCAATAAATTCTCTTGCTTTTAATCTTCTTCCTCCAATTCAAAGATTTCTTCTAAACTTACTCCAAAAACTTTTGAAATCTTTAAAGCCAGAACAGTGGAAGGGACATACTTGCCCGCCTCAATACTATTGATAGTTTGTCTGGAAACATTCACTTTCTCAGCCAAATCCTGCTGAGTCAGGTTATGTCTAGCACGTTCTACTTTTATACAGTTTTTCATAGAACCAAGCATAAAAACTTTCGCTGCTGAAACATCATCCATCTAAATCGAAGAATAAAAAGCAGGGGAAGGAAAAACATGTTAAAAGACATAAAAGTCAAATAATCAAAACCATAAAACATAATAGCTCCAATCACATTGAGTATAAAATACCCATAACATGCAAACAGAATGGAATCCAATCTCAGCTTCTGATGGTCTTCATCTTCTTCTTTCTTCTTTGCCAAGGCTATGAAAAACAAATTCAAAAAGAGGCTTAATATCGCTACTTCATTTGTAAAGTTTTCTTCGGTGCTTTCTAAAAAAGCCCCGTCCCGAAACCCATTAAATTCTAACCAAGAAAATTCAAACTCAACAGACAATGCCAATAAGCCTAAAATGGAGGCATGTATAAAAAGAATCCAGCCGATTTTCCGATAGCTACGTGGCAATAATATTTTTGATAAAATCATATAAAATTAGTCTTTTGTCGACATGTACTTTTGATATTGAAACGCTCCATATACATATAAATTCAGGAGGAAAAGAACCAAATAAGCAGTGAAGATCTCTGAAGTTATTCGATCGAACCTTATATAATTAATCAACATCAAAGCTCCTAGTCCCCAAATCAACCAGTAGAACCCAGTTTGAAAGGCCTGAAGCCGAAAAGACTTGATCATTTCATCTTCCTCTTTCTCTCTAGATAAGTTCAAAAGACCAAATCCTATTGCCCAAAAACCATAAATAACCTGAGCTGATTCATCAGGGCTTATATCCATTCTGGCAATAGACATCCCTATTACCAAGATTACTGGCAAAGGAAAAAATACAATAGCAACTTTCTTCCAAGCCGGTGAAAGTAGTGGTACGTGTAAAATTGATTTTTCTTTCATGAGTCAATTATTTTTTACTAAATGTAAAACAAACTTTACTTAATGTCAAAATATTTTATCAAATTATTTCTATTGGAATCAGATATTTTTTCATTCTCAACTATGAAATTTCCTTTTTCGAATTAAAACAGGGCTTTTGTTTACCTTTAAGTATCAATAATTCTTACTTATTTGATTTCTTATGATTTCTTCACAAAAAATTGCAATCATCGGTTGTGGTAATCTTGGTTCATCTATTGCAAATGGACTATTAGAGAAAGATAGCTTTGATTCAAAAAACTTAACTCTAACAAAAAGAAATACTATTAGTCTTTCTGATTTTGAAGCAAGGGGCGTAAATGTACATTCAGATAATTATACAGCTGCAAAATATGCTGATATTATTCTATTAGGAGTAAAACCCTATAATGTCAACCCAATTTTAAAGGAAATCCGGGAAGTATTAGATCCTAAAAAGCAAATTATCATTTCATTGGCAACGGGTATTACACTTGATGAGATGTACAAAGAAATAGATCCTAAAACTGTTGCTTTTAGAGCAATGCCTAATATTGCTGCTGACATTCAAGAGTCAATCACTTGTGTATGTCAAAGAGGCGCTAACCCAGAACAAATTGCTTTAATAAAAGAATTATTCGATTCAATTGGAATCACAATTGATATTGATGAATCTCTTATGGAAGCTTCAACAGTTTTAGGAGCTTGCGGGATTGCTTATGTATTAAGATTCATGCGGGCTATGATTCAAGGTGGTATCCAAATAGGTTTTGATTCCAATACAGCCAGCAGAATAGTAAACCAAACAGTGAAAGGAGCTGCCGAATTAATGATTCAACAAAATATCCATCCTGAAGAAGCGATAGACAAAGTCACCACTCCTAAAGGTTGTACTATTGTCGGTTTGAATGAAATGGAGCATCAAGGCTTCAGTTCAGCAATGGTTCGAGGTGTAATCGCGAGTTTTGAAAAAATTGAAAAAAAATAGCCTGTTAATTTACAATGATGCAATAATCAAGGAATAGTTAATATTTATCCACCTATAATTATATTTGTTCAAATAAGAATAATTTATTTTTTGTTTTTCTTTTAAATATTTTTACTAGTTTTGTCTCGGGTGATAAACAACTTTTGCTATTCCTTTTTAAAAGAAGCGATTTTTCAAGGGAGGACTGTTTGGTAATTTTTTTTCTCCTTCCTTTTGTTTTACTACAAAAAAACAAAAAAACCTTCTGAATTAAGTTTCAGAAGGTTTTTTCAATTCTATACAATAATCAATTATTCAAAAATCTCTTCAAGTTTACTTTCCAAACTTGGCCCCCTCAAATCTTTACCTATTATTTTACCTTCTGGGTCAATTAAATAGGTAGCAGGAATAGCATTAATTTGATAAGTTTCAGCAGCAACAGAATTGAAGTATTTAAGATCTGAAACCTGTGGCCAGATTAATCCATCTTCAAAAATAGCATCAACCCAAGCCTCACGGGTTCTATCCAAGGAAACTCCCAATACTTCAAATCCTTTATCTTTGTATTTATTGTATAGTCTTACGACGTTCGGGTTTTCTTCCCTACAAGGCTTACACCAACCAGCCCAAAAATCAATCATTACATACTTTCCTCTAAAATCAGAAAGATTAACCATTTGTCCTTCGGGGTTTGGAAGCGTAATTTCTGGCGCAACTTGTCCCATAGACAATATTCTCATTTCATCTAATTGCTGTTTTAACTGAATTATCATTTTGGTTCCAGGATATTTTTTATCCAACTCTGCAACCAAGCTATCCAAAAACTGAAATTCATTTTTAGAATTCAGCAGACCGATTGCAGCTAAAGAGGCAAAACTATCCCCCATTCCATTGATGACATTTTTGACTTCTTTTGCCTGATAATCCTCCAAGAGTAAGGCATCGGTTTGAATTTTCTTAATGGCATCAGTGTCATTATTGCTCATTGCT
>NZ_JAHEBC010000384.1 GCF_024642405.1 Algoriphagus sp.
CACCCATTTTTCCCGTAGCTGATCGAAATCTGAGATAAGCTGGATCGCTAAAGTTTTTGTTGTTCCGCTACCCAGATCCATCAATTTCAAATCTGCACCAACGCGGTAAACTAGTTGATTTCCGGAAATTGAAAACTCCCTAACATCAAAGCTTGGTTCTTTGGTGAGTTGCGTAAGTGAACCACCATTCTCATCCATGCTCCAAACATTCACTATTCCATCTCTGGAGGAAAGGAAATATACTTTCCCTTGATGCGGCACAGGATGATGATCCTCGCCATTGTAATCTTTGGTCAATTTTACTGCTTCAGCGGCTCCTTCGGTGTACTTCCAAAGTTGGCGAGCTGTTCCCCCCTCGTAGCGCTTGGTAACATTATTGTGAAATGTTGGTCGGACAAAAAAGTATGTAGCTCCATCCGCAGAGAAGCTTCCTTCAGCGGCCATTTCCAGCGGGAGAAGTTGCTTTGCACCATTGGAAACATCGACAGTTACTGTATTGAGTTTTGGGAGTGTTGAATATTGATTGGTCACGTAGGCAATTTCAGTTGCAGATTTCCAAGCCGTAGGAATCGAAGAAGAAGGTTCATAAGTCAGTCGCCTAGGAAGTCCCCCATCGATAGGCATCACATAAACCTCTGTTGGTCCTTCGTAACTAGCGGCATAAGCTACCCATTTGCCATCAGGTGAAATTTTTGGATCAGATTCATCACCAGCATGTGAAGTCAATCGGATGGCATTTCCTCCAGATACTGATACTCTCCAGATATCTCCTTCCGCCACAAAGACGAGTTGATCTCCATTGAGATTGGGATGCATGAAATAACCTCTGGCAGTTTGTGCAATAGAAAAATTGCAAATGAGGAGCAAAAGTGGAAAAAAGAATTTTGACATAGCTTTTTGATTTTGTAGAAAGAACTCAATCTAATTGATCTTGAAGAAATCCCAATACCTTTCGATATAATAATCAGCTTTAGCTGGGTTTGATTTATTTTAGAAGGAAGCTCTAAATAGGCTACATAAAAAATCAGCTGCAGGTTTAAATAGTCAAAATTCTATCTTGTATTTTGAGAATATCAAACATGATTATTCTAGACTTTCTGTATATTGATTTTCATCAGATTTTTTCACCATGATCTCATTTTTCAGAAAAATCCGCCAATCGCTAATCAGTCATAATAAAGTGACTCGCTACTTAGTCTATGCCATCGGGGAGATTGTTTTGGTTATGATTGGAATCCTCTTGGCATTGCAAGTAAACACCTGGAATGAAAAGAGGAAATTAAAAACTGAAGAAATAAAAACACTACAAAATTTTCGGGAAAGTTTAAAAGATGACTCCCTTAATTTTGAATTTTCCATGCTTTCTGTTAGGAAGACCGTAAAGTCAATGGAATTAATACTCAATTGGATAAATGCAGATAAGTCCTATCAGGATAGCCTTAAATATCATTTTGGTAACCTAAATAATTTAACCACTCCAATTATCAATACCAGTCCATTTGAATCTTTAAAATCCAATAATCTGACCCTCATTTCCAACAAAGATTTACGTCAAAAAATAATCCATTTTTATGACTCGAACAATGCGGGTATGGCATTACAGATTAATCATTATCGAGCTATTATTGAAGATGCTTCCTCACATTTTTATCCGGGAAGATTTGATGAATTTTGGAAAGCAACAAGCATCGATGTTCCAATTGAAAATGGTTTAAGCGAAACTATTTTAATTGGAGAAATGGAGCCGATTAATTTTGAAGATCTTAAGAAGGATCAAGAGTATCTATATTTTTTAAAAACTCTTAAAAATAAGCATCATTATTATTTGGAAATCAATACTGAAAACATGTTTACAAACTTGAAAAATTTGATGAATGAAATTGATAAAGAATTAGACCTCTTGGAAAATGGTTAAAAAAGACCGTTCACAATTTATTTGGGCTGTAACTTAATTAATATGATCTCATTTTTCAGAAAAATCCGCCAATCACTAATCCGACAGAATAAAGTAACTCGCTACTTGGTCTATGCCATCGGGGAGATTGTGTTGGTGGTGATTGGGATTTTGATCGCCCTATCTATTAATAATGCTAACGATACCCGGAAAGAGAGAAAAGAACTCAATAATTACTTATTGAAAATATCTAATGATGTAAATCGGGATATTGAGCAAATTGCGGGATTGAAAATCAGACGGGATTATGTTAGGGAAAAAGCAATCCAATCATTTAAACTTTTATTAAAAAATGACTTTAGTAATATAGAGTTGATTAGAGAAGGTGGAATATGTTTTATCGATTTCTATTTTATCCCAAATAAAAGTGGATTTGAAGCAATCAAATCCTCAACTTATTTAGGGGAAATAAATAACACAAAACTTGACAGCTTGCTTACAGGCTACTATGCCTTAGTTGATTTAATAGAAAATAGGGAAAAAGGCTTCAATGCCTTCATAGAAGAAATGGAGGCAGAGCTAAATAAAAGCGTTGATGTCCTACCAAGTCGTGCAACAAATTCAGCTCGTTGGGAACAAGAACTATTAGGCATGGATTCAACTAATTCAAATTGGAAAAAAAGGTTTGATGAGGTGATTTTAGAAAGAATTTCACATAACGCCTTTAAAGCTGCAATTGCAAGAACTTCGGAGGATTTTACTTACGAGTCCCGATACGAAAATTTGGTTGATCTTGGAAAAAACCTTGTTGATGAAATTAATGACGAAATAAGAAGACTAGAAAAATGAAACGGATCCTCTCCATCCTCAAAGAAAAATGGCCGGAATATATTCTGGAGATACTGGTAATTACCATCGGCATTTTGGGTGCTTTTGCTCTGAATAACTGGAATGAGCAGAAAAAAGATAAGATTAGAAAAACCTTACTTCTAAATGCCCTGACTCAAGAGTTCGAATCCAATCTCTCACAATTAAATGAAGTCATTTACTACGATGAATTGGTTTCAATAAATTCTCTGAGATTATTGAATTTAGAAGAAAAAGATATGGATTTGATGCCTGAAGATACCATGAGATTTCTTCTTCAAAATTCCAGTTGGATTTGGACATTCGACTCTAGATCAGGGGCATTAAGATCTGGTATTTCATCTGGTGATATTCATTTGATACAAAATGACAGCTTGGTAAACTTGTTATTCAGCTGGCAAGATATCGTCAGTGATGCCAATGAAAATGAGTCATGGAGTTTAGATCACCGAATGAACAAGGATTTTGTGATTGAGAAGTATGTTCCGAAAGTGACCTATAGAAGTTTTAAAAACAAGGAAATGGGGGATAGCAAGCATCCTGCAAACTATAAAAAACTGATTTTAGCCCCTGAATTCGAAAGCTATATTTCAGAACGATACAGTCATATGAATGACGCTCTGATGGAATTATATCAGGTAAAAGAGTTAAACATCCTTATTTTGCAACTTATTGATAATGAGTTAAAAAACTAGCTTAAACATGATCTCA
>NZ_JAHEBC010000385.1 GCF_024642405.1 Algoriphagus sp.
ATCCTGTCCAATATCCAACGGAGCATCTTCTATGATCTTGGAAGAATCGGCTTGCAAGGTGTCTGCTGCGCTCAAAGACAGAATCTTCCTACCATCTCCAATAGGATTATCCTGGGCAATGGCCTTTTCTATATTCACATGACTATGAATAAGAAGGATCATCAAAAGACAAAAGACATGCTTCATTGTGAAATTTCAGAAAAAAACTGATCGACAATAACTTAGTGACTATTTATCAAATTCTTTAAATGAATATATACCTTTCTCCTATTTTATTACCAAGCTATGGAAGATTTAAAAAAATAGGAATCATAAAACTTAAACTCTGATTAAACCAAGAGTCTTGTTTTTTCATTTTTAAAAGTTGATGAAATTTAAGCTATTTATTTTAAAACCATTTTTTCTTTATTAACATTCTTGCTTCCAAAAATTACCCTGGTCCTCCACAATTATCGGGGTAAACCCGTGGCCAAAGAAAACCAATAAATGGCTAAAGCCATTCCTCTTATTTAACTATTGCCTTTTAGCCCACGGTTTTAACCGTGGGATATATTTGAGGATTTTGTTCTAATAAACCGATCTGATACCAAATACCAAAGAGAATTTATGTTTATAGAATTAAACGTGTCCAAACATGATTCGAACCCGATAGGGTCGTACAAATCGCTTTACCAAAAAAGAATTGGGCTAAAGCCCAGCACGAATCGCTAGCATTTCATAGCCTCCAGCTAAAGCAGGAGGCTATTTCAAGGAGAGCTATTAAATAGGAATGTGGCTTTAGCCCATTCCTTTGAGGTTTGAATTGTTTATGGGGCGGCTTTAGCCAAAATTTTTTCCTGTTCGAGTCCCAACAGCGGTACGGGATGCAATCTCCAACCTTCTGTTTTAGGATCCTTTACAGCTGTCGGGAGTAATTCCTAAATCCATTCATCGCTGCTCATTTTGGCACTCACCTACTCATTCTTCAACACCTTCGCAGGGTTGGTTTGCGAAGCGACATAGGAATGGATGCCCACAATCAATAGGCATATCATCATGACACCTAAACCAGCCCCTAAAAAAATCAAGTAAGGCATATCCACTTTGGTATTGAAACCATTCAGCCAGTCATTGAGGAAATAATAGGCTGGGAATATTGCTATGAGGAAGGAAATACCTACCAAAATTATATACTCCTTGGAGATTAAATATAAAATTTGTTGGAGGGTTGCTCCCAGGACTTTTCTGATGCTGATTTCTTTGGTACGTTGAGCAATTGTGAAACTAGATAGACCAAATAGCCCCAGGCAGGAAATCAAAATCGCCAGTGCACAAGCAAAACCAAGCACGTTTTTGATTTTCACATCCTCTTGATAAAACCGATCTATTTGAGTATCCAAAAATTCGAATGAAGCTTCTTCGTGGGGATAAACGCTTATGTAAATTTGCTCCAGTTTTTGCTTTGCTACAGCCAGATTTTGTTCGGAATTTAGCTTTACGTTAACCGATTGAAAATACGTCGGATTATAGGTAAATAACAGCGGACGAATTTCCTCTCGTAGCGTTCTAGAATGAAAATCTGCAACAACTCCTATAATTTTAACTTGCTCCTCGCTAAATCCGATTTCAGCACCTATCGCTTCTTCAGGACTTGAGAAACCAGCCTCTTCCACAAATTTCTCATTCACCATTATTTCATCTTTACGGTCTATTCCAGCTGAGCCTGCTAAAAGCGGAATGCCATTTACCTGTACAAATGCCGAATCCACATTCATCACCTGAATGGAAATCTCATTGAACGAAGTATCCACTGGCACACGAACACTCGAAGTCCAAAGACTCGTGGAAGACACCAAACTCCCACTCAAGCTGGCACTTTTTACCATTGTTTCCTGATTAAATCGGTCCTGAAGCTGGAGCATTTTATCTGGATCTGACATAAATGGTAGTCGGGCATACATTACTGCTTCCTTATCGAAACCCAAAGGCTGGCTAGTCACAAAATTGAGTTGGTAATTCAACACCAAAACCAGAATGATAAAGGCGATTGAAGATGACAATTGAATGATAGTTAGATTTTTTCTGAGAAAAGCACCGATCGAAAACTTTCCATTTCTATGAAGTTCTCCTTTTAAAGCCCGTTGAGGATCGTAATTAGAAAGAACCAATGCCGGATAAATGCCTGTAATTAAAGTCAAAAGAAGCGGGAAGGCTGCATAAAATACCAAGTTGAAAGTTGAGAAGTATTCTATCTCAAAACCCTGAGGTAAGTAGCTAGCAAATACTAATTTCAATCCCTCTACTAAACCTAAAGCCAAAATTGTGCTGCAGAAAATGATTATCAATGTCTCAGTAAGAAATTGGGAGATCAATTGAAATCTGGTTCCTCCAATTGTTTTTCTGATTCCAACTTCCTTCGATCGGCCAATCGCTTGAGCCGTCTCAAGATTCACAAAATTCAAAGTGGCCAGAACTAAAATGATTAGGCCTATAAATACCAGACCTTTCAGAAAAGTTTTTGAAACATAGGTATTACCGTAGTTCGGTGTGAAATGCATTTCAGATAAGGGTTCAGAAAAAAAGCTGGTATTGTATTCACCGTCTTCCTCTGATTCCATGTTTTTTTCAATTAAAGGGATAAACGCCTCATCAATCGACTCTGGAGAAACTCCCTGATTGAGCTTTACAAAAAGCTGACTACTTGAATTCACTGAATTCCATTCATGAAGACCATACCAACTAATTTGTTCTTCAGTCCGGATTGTACTCAGGGAAATAAAATCCTTAAAAATGAAGTCCGTATTTTCCTCAAAATCCGCAATTACACCTGTGACTTTAGCATAAATAGAATCAGAATCCACGAACATCAATTCCTGTCCCAAAACATCTGAAGCTTCAGAACCGGGGAAGTATTTATGCAAATTCGACTCAGAAATCACTAAAGATTCAGGTTGATCTAAAGCAGTTTCAGGATTTCCAGCAAGCCATTTTCTAGGGAAAATTTTAAAAAAACCAGGATCGGCAAAGGTCACTTCATTACTTCTTCCAAATACCTTTTGTGAATTAGGCAAGGTTACTAATGTTTGATACATAGTATAAAGCCTGCCTTTTTGTTCTATCCCCGAGATTTCATCTGAAATCACTTCCCCTAATGGTCCAGGTGTTCCAGAATTCGGAAAACTCTCTCCATCTCCCCAATCTGTCAAGGTGTTAATTCTAAAAATTCTATCCTTATCAGGATGAAACTGATCAAAGCTATAAGAATGGTTCACCACATTAAAAATCAGAAAACAAATAGAAATTCCGATGGACAATCCAAGAATATGAATAACCGTTCTTAGTCTGTTCCTAAGGATATTTCTAAAAGCGATTTTGAAGTAGTTGGTAAACATTTTCAGTTTTAAGTTTTATTGTGTGTTCAATCACTCGATTAAGTTCACTTTAGAATATTCCATTACTGGAATTATTCATCACTTTTTAATAATTCCGCAG
>NZ_JAHEBC010000386.1 GCF_024642405.1 Algoriphagus sp.
ATCAAAAAATGCAGCTCAGGATTCTGGGTTCAGTTAGATATTTGGTCGTGTATGATGAAATAAAACTTCAAAGCAAAAACACCTTTAATACCTCAGAAATCCCAACTCCTACTACCGGTAAAATAATACCGAATTACTACAATGGGTTGGAGCAAACACGCTTGGGATTTGAAATCACAAGGAAAACAGAAAAAGGGAATGTCTTTATCAGGCTGGAAACAGATTTTGCCGGACCAAATGGCTATAGAATCAGGCATGCTTATGGACAAATGGGTAGCTTTTTGTTTGGGCAGACCTGGAGCTTGTTTTCTCATATAAATGCTCTGCCACCTTTGGTGAATTTTTCAGGCCCTACTGGATCTGTGGTGGTTAGAACACCCCAAATAAGATATTCAATACCTAAAGTTCTCAATAAGACAAATATTGCAGTTGGTTTAGAGTTTTTTCCACCTGATCTTAATATTCCTGACTCCCTGCAAATTGAGAGTTTTCAATTAACGCCGGATATTACCCTAAGAGCGGATAGAACTTTCGAGTGGGGTTCTGCTCAACTTTCCGGAATTCTTCCTATCCTATCTGGACGAAATGGAGATAATTTAGGGGTAATTACTGGGTGGGGACTTTCTGGTTCTACTATTCTAAATTCATGGTATAAGGGTAAATGGTATATTCAAGGAGTCTTAGGAAAGGCTATTTCTCGATATTTTACCGAGTTCGAAGGTCAGGGATATGATATTCAATTTCTACCGGGTGGAAATTACACTTCACCCTATACTTTTGGCTTTTATACCACCTATGCACATCAATGGAAAGCCTCTCTTTCCTCTAACTTTACATATGGATATGTGAGTTTGGAGAAAAAATCATTTACGGAAGAGAATATCTATAATAAGGGACATACAATGAGAATGAATACCTTTTGGGATATTACAGATGGTGCCAAGACTGGGGCTGAGATTACTTGGGGAAAGCGAGTTAATAAAAATGAAGTCTATGGAAATGCCTTAAGGTTCAACTTGTTGTTCTATTATGATTTTTAAAAGAGATTTATACAAAAGATAGGAGAGTATCCATTAAATGGTCTCGTAAATGGATTGAATAGTTTTTATAAGATGTGATTTGGATGGAAAACTTTATTAATTATATCAGCCCAATTTTTTTGGCTTTTTCACACGTAAGAGTCCGTAGAGCAGATTTTCATTCCTAGGAATATTTCTGCAATTCGAGTACTTTGTTGTTACTTAATTACTTTTAGAGGTGCCTGTCAGATATCTGATGTATTAATTTGAATTTATGAATGCGACAAAGAAAATTGGAGCCGCGATCTATACTGCTTCATTTATCATCATTATAGCAGGTGTCATATATGCCAATTCATTGGTGACGCCAATGTTATTAGCACTCTTCATAAGTATTGTTTGCGCACAACCAATTTTTTGGCTGCAGAAAAGAGGTGTATCTCAAGGATTTGCAATTGTCATTGTGTTTGTTGGTATACTGGTCACATTTTTTGGTTTTGGTGAGTTAATTGTTAATTCGTTATCATCATTTTCAGACCAGGCGCCTTTTTATGAGGAAAATTTGACTAGAATGATGGCTGGGGTTACTCAATTTTTTGCTGACAAGGGAATAGATATTTCTCTAACTCAAATGTCAAAAGTATTTGATCCTTCGCGAATCATGGGGTTGACTGCTGGAATCCTAGGTCAATTGGGAGGGCTTTTAGGGAACGCTTTCACCATATTTTTCCTAGTTCTCTTCCTTTTATTGGAATTGGATAGTATCTCCATCAAAGTCAAGGCAATTGTAACGGGCTCCACAGATAGGTTGAAATACTTTAATGTGATCGGCACCAGCATCCGCCATTACCTTTCAATTAAAACCTTTACAAGTCTTTTAACAGGGATTTGTATCTGGATTTTGCTTGCCATCCTTGGAGTGGATTATGGGGTTTTATGGGGGCTTTTAGCCTTTCTTTTAAACTACATTCCAAATATTGGTTCGATTCTGGCAGCAATCCCTGCTGTCCTGTTCGCTGCTATACAAATGGGTTTTGGAGGCGCTTTATCGACTATCTTGGTTTTTGGGGTAGTCAATGTTTTGATCGGGAACGTACTTGAGCCTAAAATTATGGGTAAAGGTATGGGGCTTTCTACATTTGTTGTGTTTTTTGCTCTTATTTTTTGGGGATTTATTCTGGGTACTGTCGGAATGTTCCTTTCTGTTCCCTTGACAATAGCCATTAAAATTATGTTGGAACAAAATCCAGACACTAGGGGTATTGCAATTGCTCTTGGAACTCAGGAAGAAGCTCAAGAAATTGTGAATCAAAAAGGAAATCCCAAATCCTCCCAGTAAACTCTTTTGACCTAGATGCAAAATGGATGGAATGTGTCTCACATTTTTGAAGGGAAAGACAGACTCAAAAGCAACTAGGTAGGTAGAAAGAAATTTGATAAAAGCAGGAAAATTATTTTTCAATTAGAGCGTTGAATTTACTTTTGGACTTAACTTTTGTCAATGCTTTGAGCATTATTATTACATTCAAAGTCATGTTTTTTTCAGAAAAAAAATTTGAATTGAAACGTTGAAAAATGCGAATTGATTACTTTAAAAGCTTTTTTTTAGGTAATATAGGTGTTGCTTCTCACCTTCATCTAAACCATAGAATTCTGAAAGTGAACACTAAGTTATTTAGACAATATTTTTTTCAAATCATCTTTTTATGCATGTCATGCATGGTTTATGCACAGGATGATCCCGTATTTTTAACTCCCCCCAAAGTAACAGTAACTGAGCACTACACACTTTCCAATGGCTTGGCTTCGAATTGTGTTGATCAGAGTTTTATCGATTCAAGGGGAAGACTTTGGGTCAACCCATGTGGAGATGCAGCTAGAGAATTCAGATTGTCATTTTTCCAATATGATGGTATCCGGAGTTTCTTTTATGAGGTAAGACCAGATTGGATTACTGAAGAAGCCCTGGCTCCTATCTTATATATTTTGGGAGAAAACTCAAATGGTTTTCTATTTGGAGCTGATCGAGAAAATAAGTTCCTTTTTTATTGGCATCCGGATACGAGCGAACAAGGCTTTTTCAAATTAGAGTCTGGAGAGGTTTTATTGAATATGGATTCGGATGAAAATGGTGAAATCTTCGTCCTAACCTTGAATCAAGCAAATCAAACCTATTTTGTCAGGAGCTTAAGAGATGAATCAAGGGAAAGAATCAACATTCAACTAGACTTTACCGGAGACTTTATTCCCAATACTCCCAGTCAATTTGCCTATCCTTTTGAGGTGACAGCGGATGAAGTGTATTTCTTTCATCAACGAAAAGGGTTAGTTCAATTCGATCGAAAACTACAGAAGATTAGCTACACTCCCTGGAGCGATTATTCAAATATTTTGCCTGTTTTAACCAATTACCTGGATGTTCCAGTACCTCGTGAATCTGCTACTCAGATTC
>NZ_JAHEBC010000098.1 GCF_024642405.1 Algoriphagus sp.
GCCAGCCCATAATGCTCTTTTTCCCCATTTCCTTTTGATGAAAATAATTCCGGAAATGAGTAGGATCATTACTATCGTCAAGGGCATTACCAAAAAACTTAGGAATTGCGAAAGGAGGAAGAACATGAGTATGATTGCTGGTTTGTACAAATAAAAGAGGGAATCTCACATTTTTCAAATCCAAAGAATTCTAATCAGGGTATTATAATTTTAATTTTTCAGGCAATGGTTTTATAATCATGCTTTTATTTGTTTCTAGAGCTTTTCTTTAATCAAGGTAGAAAGCTATTTTTGAACATGAGTTTAAACCAGCCTAACCTACTGCCTTTGTTGCAAAAGCTTTCCGACCAATTGGATGGGGATTTACAATTCGATTCTCTAACAAAAACCCTATATGCCACAGATGCTTCAGTTTATCGTGAGATGCCTTTGGCAGTAGCTTTTCCAAAAACCGAATCAGATATCCAGAAACTGATTCAATTTGCTACCGAAAATGCATCTTCTTTAATTCCTCGGACGGCGGGTACTTCACTTTCAGGTCAGTGTGTTGGCAATGGGATCGTGGTTGATGTATCGAAGCATTTCACGAAAATACTGGAACTAAATGTGGCTGAACGGTGGGTTCGAGTACAACCTGGAGTGGTGAGAGACGAACTCAATAGATTTTTAAAACCTCATGGACTTTTCTTTAGCCCGATAACTTCAACCGCTAATCGCGCGATGATCGGTGGTATGGTAGGCAATAATTCTTCTGGAACCACCTCAATTGTTTATGGAGTTACCAGAGATAAAGTTATTTCTCTAAATACAATTTTAAGTGATGGAAATCCTGCTGTATTCGAAGAAATTTCGCAAGATGATTTTGATCGTAAATGTGGGTTGCAAACGCTGGAAGGAAAGCTTTATCGGCAGGTTTTTGATGAATTAAATAATCCCGAGACGAGAGAAGAAATTCATACTCAATTCCCAAAGAAATCAATTCATAGAAGAAATACAGGCTATGCAGTCGATGAATTGCTAAAAGCTGAGATTTTTGAAGGGCAAGAAAAATTTAATTTCTGTAAACTCCTAAGTGGCTCAGAAGGCACATTGGCTTTTACTACGGAAATAAAAATCAGTTTGGATCCTTTGCCTGATCCGATTGAAATAGTAGTAGCAGCTCATTTTGAGACTATTCACCAGAGTATGGTTGCCTCTCAAACTGCCATGAAACATCCTGCAACCGCCGTGGAATTGATGGATAAAATCATTTTGGACTGCACCAAAGAAAGTATCGAATATTCTAAAAACCGATATTTCGTAGAAGGCGATCCAGAGGCATTGCTGATGGTGGAATTCAGAGGAAAGACCTTAGAAGAAGCTATGGAAAAAGGTGAAGCATTGGTTGAGGATTTAAAGAGAAATAGTCTTGGTTATGCATATCCCATCATTGAACCCGCCATGGTTTCCGCTGCTTGGTCATTGCGTTCTGCAGGTTTAGGACTTTTGGCAAATATCCCGGGAGATCCAAAAGCAGTAGCATGTATCGAAGATACTGCTGTGGATATTGCCGATTTGGCGGATTATATAGATGAAGTGGACGAAATGATGAAAGGCTTTAATCAAAAGCCAGTTCATTATGCTCATGCTGGAGCAGGAGAAATTCACTTACGTCCGATATTGGATTTGAAGAAGTCTAAAGATGTGGCCGAGTTTTATACTATTTCAAAAGCATCAGCTGAGTTGGTAAAGAAATATCAAGGCTCGTTGAGTGGAGAACATGGAGATGGGCGAGTAAGAGCAGCTTTTATTCCTTTGATGGTTGGTGAGAAGAATTATGAACTATTCAGGAAGGTGAAATTTACCTGGGATCCCAATAATATTTTTAATCCAGGAAAAATCGTTGATGCCGCTCCAATGAATGAGTTTTTACGATATGTTCCAGATGCAAAAACTCCCGAACATAAAACATTAATGGATTTCTCGGCTGTTGGAGGAATTCTCCGATTGGCAGAAAAATGTAATGGTTCTGGTGATTGTAGGAAACTTCCAGGTTCCGGTGGGACCATGTGTCCAAGCTACATGGCAACCCGAAATGAAAAGGATACGACCAGAGGTCGAGCAAATACCCTTCGGGAGTTTTTGACGATGGATAAAAAGGGTAATGCTTTTAATCATCCGGAAATCAAGGAAGCAATGGACCTATGTCTTTCCTGCAAAGGCTGTACTTCTGAATGTCCTTCGAATGTGGATATGGCTAGTTTGAAAGCTGAATTCCAATATCAATACCAAAAATCAAATGGTACTCCCCTGAGATCAAGAGCTTTTGCTCACATCAATGAGCTAAATGAATTAGGCTCAATCGCACCTGGAATTGCCAATTTCTTTTTGAGCAATAGCCTCACTGGAGGCTTGATGAAGTCAGTTTTGGGTGTTGCGCCAGAACGAAATCTTCCTGAGATCAGCAAAATAAGCTTACGAAAATGGTACAAGAATAATTATGACTCTTTACCGGGAGCTGCGAAAAACATCAAGTCAGTTTACTTTTTTGTAGATGAGTTTACCAACCATAATGATACTCAGATTGGAATAAAGGCTATTTCTCTTTTGAAAAAACTTGGGTATGATGTCAAAGTAGTAGATCATCAGGAAAGTGGTAGATCTGCAATTTCGAAAGGCCTGCTTCCCAAAGCCAAAAAACATGCGGAGGCAAACGTCAAGATTTTTGAAAAGCTAATTGATGGGAATACTCCTTTAATCGGTTTGGAGCCATCGGCTATTTTGAGTTTTAGAGATGAATATCCGAGATTAGTTTCCTCAGATTTAGTTGCTTCTGCTAAGAAATTGAAGTTTCATGTTAAGCTGATTGATGAGTTTTTGGCACAAGAAATTGCAGCTGGCAATATCAAATCCGAATCCTTTTCATCTAAAACTCAAAAGATCAAACTTCATGGTCATTGTCATCAAAAGGCACTTTCATCGATGACTTGGACGCAGAAAATATTGTCTTTGCCAAAAAATTACACAGTAGAAACTATCCCAAGTGGTTGCTGTGGAATGGCAGGAAGTTTTGGATATGAGGCAGAGCATTATGAAGTTTCTCAACAAGTAGGAGAGTTAGTGCTTTTTCCTGCGGTTCGAAAAGCAGATTCTGAAACGATCATTGTTGCTCCGGGAACATCTTGTAGACATCAGATTGCTGATGGAACAGGTAGGAAGGCCAAGCATCCGGTTGAGATTTTGTGGGAAGCTTTGAATAAATAACTAATGCATAATATTAAACCTAAGATTAAAATGGAAGAACCAACACGCCTAGTCCAGCTTATTCACTCCGAAAAGGGAAGGAAGGTTGCAGTAGTATCGGAACCCTATCTGATATTATTAAACGAGGTTTCTTCTATTTATCAATTGGCATTGTCTTCGATTGACTCGGGTGGTTCTATTCATTCTTTATTGGAGCAACACCTTTCCACCGATCAGCTTGAGTATGATTCTGTTTATGATGGAAAAAGCGAATGGAAGCTATTGCCATCTTTTGACAATCCTGATATCGTCTCAAATTGCATTGTGACTGGCACTGGGTTGACTCACCTTAATAGTGCCATGAATAGAGATGTTATGCATCAGAACGATGCGGAAAATCTGTTAACAGACAGCATGAAAGTGTATCAGTGGGGAGTAGAAGGTGGGAAACCCAAGGATGGGGAAATCGGAGTGCAACCTGAATGGTTTTATAAAGGTACAGGTGCCATTCTCAAAGGTCACGGAGAGAAATTGACAGTTCCTGCTTTTGGAAACGATGGCGGTGAGGAACCAGAAATAGCTGGGATTTACCTTGTAGATAGAAAGGGTCAACCGGTTCGGATTGGATTTACTACTGGGAATGAGTTTTCAGACCATGTGATGGAGAAAAAGAATTATCTCTACCTAGCACCTTCCAAATTGCGCAATTGCTCCATTGGGCCAGAATTGGTTCTCACTGAGGATTTTTCAGATTTGAATGGACAAGTGAGTGTATCACGAGGTGACGAAGAACTTTGGTCAGCTGCTATTAAGACTGGGGAGGAAAATATGGCCCATTCCTTGGCAAATTTAGAATATCACCATTTTAAATATCCAGACCATCGTCAGCATCTTCAAGTACACGTACACTTTTTTGGAACTGGGGCCTTTAGTTTTGGTGCAGGAATAAACTTGCAAACAGGTGATCAGATGAAAGTAGAGTGGGAAAGAATGGGTCGTCCTTTAGTTAATTCAATTGAGGTTTCGGAGGAAAAAGAGGAGTTTATCCGTGTGAATCAAATTTTATGTCATTAAGTGATATTGGGAGAATCTAGGTTACTTCATTAATCACCCAATTGAAGGATGAAAAAAGTGAGTTTCAAATCCATTATATCAAAAGACTGGACCTCTAGAGTTCCAGCCTTTTTTTTGATTATAATTTAAATAAAAATGAAATTACCCTTTGTTTCCTTCTGGATAATAGTGGTGAACATCTCTCTGAGGAAATGGAATTCCAATATTTGCTTTGTCAAATGACTTCTTAATATTTTCCTGCATGTAGAAATGCACATTCCAAAAATTTTCTGTTTTGCACCAAGGTCGAACTGCAAAATTAACCGAAGAATCTCCCAATTCTGAAACCAAAATATCTACAGGCTGGGAATGGTCTATAAACTCACAGGAAGCGGCTACTTTCTCTATAACTTCACGAGCTTTGTCAATGTCTGCTCCGTAACTTATTCCGAAGGTCATTGGGACTTTTCTGACCTCATTGGCAGTTAGATTTTCAAGGGGATTTGAGGAAATTGCTCCATTAGGTATGATTATGCTCCTATTATCAAGTGTTGTAAGTATCGTATTGAAAATCTGAATTTCTTTAACAGTTCCAGAATATCCGTTAGTTACTATGAAATCTCCAACTCGGAAGGGTTTAAAAAACAAAATAAGCATTCCAGCAGCCATATGACTTAGGTTTCCTTGTAAGGCCAAACCAATAGCAAATGCAAGAGCACTGAAAATGGCGATAAAAGAAGTAACCTCGAAGCCAAACATCGATGCAGCACTTAAAAGCACCAGTAGCCTCAACGTGATGTTGATCATAGAAAAAAGAAAAGGAGCTAACGATTTATCTACATTTCTTTTTTCGAGTGTTTTTTTAATGTTTTTGGAAATAAGGCCTGCTATCCAAAATCCAATTACAAGTGTGGCGATAGCTCCCAATACTTTTGGGGCGTAGAGATAAACTGCATCTAAAATTTTCGAAATATCAAAATCCATAAAATTTGAGGTTTAAGAAAACTCATTCACTGAGTTGTTCGATTAAAAGAATTTAATAACATAAGTAATTTCACTAATTTTTAATTAGTTATAAAAAAAATCAATCAGAAATCCCTCCATGGTACAAATTTCGGAAAAGATCTAAGTTAATATTATTTGAAAACCTTTCTCAACACAAATTCTGCACATCTTGCTGCGAGCTTGGCAGTACAATTATCTTGATCATATTTTGGATTTAACTCAACTAAGTCCAGAGAAATCAGCTTTTTGCTGGAAGCGATTAATTCAAAAACTTTAAAGGCAATTTCGGGATTGAATCCTATTGGTGAGGGAGCGGATACTCCAGGGGAAAAGGCAGATGAAAAGCCGTCAAGATCAATACTTACATACAATTTATTGACTGAGTCTATAAATCTGATTATTTCTTCCTGAATAAATTCCCAATTACTCAATTGAAAATCTTCTATGCTCATCCAATTTACTTGTAGCTCCTCAGCGGCTTTAAAAAGTGATTTTGGGTTTGATGCTTTCTGAATTCCCAAACACAAATAATTGAAGTCCTTTTCAAATTCTTTTGCTAATTGATAGAAAGGCGAGCCTGAATGTCCTTTACCATCAACAAAAGTGCGGAGATCAAAATGAGCATCCAAATTAATAATTCCCAGCTTTTCTTCTTTGGGTTTTAGAAAGCTATAAATTCCTCTCGCATGAGCATATGCCAGATCATGTCCTCCTCCAAAAATCACTGGAAAATGATGAGTTTCAAGTAGTTTTTTTACCGTTTCGGCAATCAAATCATGGCTGGATTCCATGTCTCCACCTAAGGTAATCACGTCTCCATAATCAAAAACCCTGCTTTTTTCGGGAAGATGAAACGCTAAGCTTCCCATCATATTACGGATAGATTTTGGCGCTTCTGAAGTACCTAATCGACCTTGATTTCGAATTACACCTTCCTCACCCGCATATCCTAAAATCCCTACTTTTGGACTTCCTTTGGTGTTGTCTAGCTTCAAATCATTGACAGAAATAGTGGCCTGATGCCAATATTCTATGTCGGTTGACTTTCTTCCAAACCAATTGGATGCATCTGGATTTTGAAGGAGAGGATTCATTGCTTTTTTATACCAATTTATCTAAAATACTATCATCCACCAGATTTGGTAAGGTTACTTTGAAATTTGGAGTTCTTTCCATTTCTCTTCGAATTGCTTCCAATGATCCTGAATTTCTCGCCCAAGCTCTCCTGGAAATCCCATTGTTTACATCATAAAAAAGCATGGTTTTCAATTTTCTTTCAGCATCAGCTGAGCCATCCAGCACCATTCCAAAACCTCCATTGATAACTTCACCCCATCCAACACCACCGCCATTATGGATGGAAACCCATGTGGCTCCTCTGAAACTGTCACCGATGACATTATGAATTGCCATATCTGCTGTGTATTTGCTTCCGTCATAGATATTGCTCGTTTCGCGGTAGGGTGAATCTGTACCACTGACGTCATGATGATCTCTTCCCAAAACAATTGGAGCCGAAATTTCTCCAGAAAGAATAGCGTCATTAAAAGCTTTGGCTATTTTAGCGCGTCCTTCAGCATCTGCATACAGGATTCTGGCTTGTGAGCCCACTACCAGTTTATTCTTACCAGCTTCCTCTATCCATGTGATGTTATCCTGCATTTGCTGCTGAATAGAAGCGGGAGATTCTTTTTTAATGTCCTTTAGAATCTTCGCTGCGATCCTATCAGTTTTCTGCAAATCTTCTGATTTCCCTGAAGTACAAACCCATCTAAAAGGCCCGAATCCATAATCAAAACACATAGGACCTAAAATATCCTGAACGTAACTCGGGTATTTAAAATCAATTCCATTTTCAGCCATAACATCAGCACCAGCTCGGGAAGCCTCCAGTAAAAAAGCATTTCCATAATCAAAGAAGTAGGTTCCTTTTTTTACATGTTTATTGATAGCAGCAGCATGCCGTCTTAAGGTTTCTTGGACTTTTTCTTTGAAGAGTTCCGGCTCATCGGCCATCATTCGATTTGATTCTTCGAAAGATTGCCCAACAGGATAATAGCCTCCTGCCCAAGGATTGTGTAAAGAAGTTTGGTCTGAACCAATCTCTACAAAAATATTTTCATCATTAAACCGCTCCCAAACGTCTACGATGTTTCCGATGAAGGCAATTGAAACAACTTCCTTATTTACTTTTGCTAACTTGATTCTTAGCACCAATTCGTCTAGATTTTCTACTAGTTCATCTACCCATTCTTGTTCAAATCTCTTTCTAGCAGCGGAAGCGTTTACTTCTGCACAGATGGTGATGCAACCAGCAATATTTCCCGCTTTTGGTTGAGCTCCTGACATACCTCCTAATCCAGCTGTCAAGAATATCTTTCCACTTGGCGAATCTCCCTTTTCTAATTTCATTCGAAACGCATTCATCACGGTGATGGTAGTTCCATGAACAATCCCTTGCGGACCAATATACATGTATGAGCCAGCTGTCATTTGTCCATATTGGGTTACGCCCAAAGCATTGAATTTTTCCCAATCATCAGGCTTTGAATAATTCGGGATCATCATACCATTGGTGACAATAACTCTTGGAGCTTCCTTAGAAGATGGGAATAATCCCATAGGATGCCCAGAATAAATATGCAAGGTTTGGTCTTCTGTCAACTCAGAAAGGTATTTCATGACCAAAAGGTATTGTGCCCAATTTTGAAAAACTGCACCGTTTCCTCCATAGGTAATTAATTCATCTGGGTGCTGTGCCACTGCTGGGTCAAGATTATTTTGGATCATCAACATAATTGCAGCTGACTTTCTGGATTTGGCGGGATACTCCTCAATCGATCTTGCTTTCATTTCGTAATCAGGCTGGAATCGATACATATAGATTCTACCAAAAGACTCTAATTCTTCTAAAAATTCATTGGCTAGTTCTTGATGCCAGTCTTTTGGGAAATACCTCAGAGCATTTCTCAATGCTAGTTTTTTCTCATCTAAACTTAGAATTTCCTTTCTTTTAGGTGCATGAGAAAGACTTGTATTTCTTTTCTTTTTGGAAGGAAGTACTGAAGGTATGCCTTGTTTTATATGCTCTTGAAAATTCATGGGTTTAAAATTGTTTGATTATCTCTCGGCGACGCAATGGCTCATCGAAAAATTGGTTTTGATTGAAATTTTAAAATCTACAGCAAAGTCACTATGGAGCAAAATGTTTAGTGTCCTATATTAATTCCAATATCTTTTGTCTAAAGTCTCATATCTTTTCTCCTCTTTTCCAAATTTGAGAAGGTTTGAGTTTGCCTTGTTGGTAGAGAATTTCTTGATAGCTTTCAGTTGGAAATAGATTAAAATCAGCTAACATTCCTCCTTTCAAAACACCTCTGTCTGAAAGGTTTAATGTAGCCGCGGCTCTATAGGTAATTCCTGCTAAAACTTCGGCTGTGCTGAGCTTTTCATTAGTTGCAAGAATGGATGCTTGAACAACTAAATCTCCCATGGGAGCAGATCCTGGGTTCCAATCTGTTGCAATCGCAAGAGACCCACCTTTGTCAAGGATTTTTCTAGCTGCCGTGAAAGCAACCCCTAAACCAATTGAAGCACCTGGTAATGCAACGGCAATTGTTTTAGATTTGGCTATAAGCTCAATTTCCCGATCTCCGGAGGCTTCCAAATGATCCGCTGATTTTGCTTCAAACTCAACGGCAACCTGGGTTCCTCCAATCGAAAATTGATCCGCATGAACTGTAAGATCGAATCCCAGCTCTTTTGCATGAAGAAAATATGCGTTTATTTCTTGGGGTGAAAAAGCACTTTTCTCAATAAAAGCGTCAACTCGGTTAGTCAGATTTTTCCTCTTCAAAAGAGGAAGGAGGGTATTTGATATAAGTTCTAAATATTCTGAAGCATTCCCTTCAAAATCTCTAGGCTTCATATGTGCAGCAAGACATGTAGGAATTAAATCAGCTTTTGTCTTGCTATCGGCCTTTTTGATGGCCTCCAACATTTTGATTTCTTCTTCTGGGTTTAGTCCGTAACCACTTTTGACCTCAATAGTAGTTACTCCCTCTTGAAGGTGGCGATTAGCATTGATGATGGTTCTTTGTGCCAATTCTTCCAGGCTTAGTTTTCTGGTTTGGGTTACTGTATCCCAGATTCCCCCGCCAGCCTCTGCAATTTCCAGATAAGTTTTTCCGGCATTCCTCATTGCAAAATCTTTGGCTCTGCTACCTCCAAAACAAATATGCGTATGACAATCTACCCAACTCGGTAAGGCTACAAAATCTTCCTTTAACTCATTGATTTCTGCCTCAGAATAATCGGATTTTAGTGTGGTAAACTTACCTACAGTTAGAATTTTTTCTTTTTGGATTACCATTCCAGCCTGTTCAATGATTTCCAGTTGATCGTCTGTCAATGCACCTTTGAGTGGTAGGTGATCTAAAGTCAATAATTGGCGAAATGGGCCTATTAATTTTAGAGAGTTATCCATAGTATTTTAAAATTTAAATAGTTCGCTCCATTCTGTTTCAAACTTTAGGTTTTCTTTATTGGCAACTTCCTGAGCGATTTTCACCAATTCTCCGCTCTGAATCATTTCGATCGCCATTTCCATATCATCTGTCATCACCCGATCTGATACTACTGGCTTTATTTTGCTTCGGACATGTTCATAAATGGCAGACATGATTTTCCCAGATTTCATTGGGGAATGAAAATCCATGGCTTGTGCCGCGTAAAACAATTCAACTCCCAGGATTTTCTCCACATTTCCAATTACCTGTAGCGCTTTTCTCGCCCCTATAGAACCCATACTCACATGGTCTTCCTGACCAAGGGATGTTGGGATGCTATCTGCACTGGAAGGGAAGCAAAGTCCTTTATTTTCAGATGCTAAAGCTGCTGTAGTGTATTGAGGAATCATTAGTCCCGAGTTCAAGCCGGTTTCTTTCAGAAGTAGTTTTGGTACACCCGGAGTATCTCCTTCAATGGAAAGATAAATTCTTCTATCGGCAATATTTCCGATTTCGGAAGCAGCCAAACAGGCATAATCCAATGGCAAGGCAATGGGCTGGCCATGGAAGTTTCCTCCGCTGATAGTATGATTCTCATCGAAAACGACAGGATTATCCGTCACAGAGTTGATTTCCGTTTCGATGGAATCTTTCAAATGAAGCCATGCATTCCTAGAGGCTCCATGAACCTGAGGCATACATCTTAATGAATAGGGGTCTTGAACTCTTGCACAATTGACATGAGAGTTTACTATTTCTGATTCATGAAGCAGATTTAAGATAGTTTGAGCAACATGCTTGTTTCCAGGAAATGGCCTCAATTGATGTAGTTCTGCTGAAAAGGGTTTTATCGACCCCATTAACCCTTCAATCATCATGGCTCCTGTAATATCCGCATGCTGCAAAATATTATGAAGTCTATCCACCACCTTCACTCCGAAAGCGGCTATGAATTGAGTTCCATTGATCAGTGCAAGTCCTTCTTTAGGACCAAGATGAAGTGGTTGAAGATTAAAATGCTCTAAAACTTTAGAACTTGGAACAATTTCCCCAGCAAAATGTACTTTCCCGAAACCGATCAAAGGCAAAAATAAATGAGATAGAGGAGCCAAATCCCCAGAAGCTCCAACGGATCCTTGCATTGGGACTACAGGAACAATATCATTTTCCAGCATCCAGAGCATGCGCTCAAGAGTATGTTGTTGGATGCCAGAAAAACCCTGCGCCAAAGCATGGATTTTAAGAACCAGCATTAATTTCGAGATTTCTTCGGGGATAGGATCTCCCAAACCTACCGCATGACTTTTTAAGAGATTTTCCTGTAATGTCCGAGTATCTGATTCTGAAATCCTACTGGTGCAAAGTGGGCCAAAGCCCGTATTGATTCCATAGACAGCTTTTTCTCCTGAAGCAATCTTTGCAACAGCGTCAGCAGATGCTTTGACTTTCAAAATGGTTTGATCATTTAGTACTCCTGTTGCATGTTTCCTAGCTAGTTTTATGGCCATTGATGCAGTGAGTCTGTCAATACCGAAATGGAAAGTTTCCATAAAATTTGGGTTTTATTCTTTGGGGCAATACAAAATTACCCAGTATGATTGATAATTATTGATACTATATTTGTCAATATGTGATACCTTTAAGGTATCATGGAACTTAGACATCTAATCTATTTTAAAGCAGTGGCAGAGGAACTGAATTTCCGGAAGGCCGCCGAGCGTTTATTTATATCCCAGCCAGGTTTGAGTAGACAGATCAAACAGTTGGAAGAAATGCTAGAAGTACAACTTTTTGACCGGGATCAAAAGCATGTGGAATTAACTAACGCCGGATTATATTTTAAAAATGAAGTTGACTTTGTGATCAATCATCTGGATTTGACGAGAAGCCAATTAAAATTGATCGCTTTGGGAAAAATAGGGGAATTAAGGATTGGGTTTCTAGGTTCGGCTTCTAACCAGATTTTACCTGATTTACTTTCTAAGCTCAATGCCATTCAGCCTTTGATCAGCACAAGTTTGGAGGAGTTAAGCAATGCTATGCAAGTGGAGATGATTGAAAAAGATAAGCTGGATTTAGGATTTGTCCGCTTGGCTTCGGTTCCTAGTGATCTAGAAATGAAGGTGGTTTTGCGGGATAGTTTTTCGCTGGTAGTGCCAAAAGATCACCCGATTCAGGAACATGATTTTGTATCAGTGAATCAGTTTAATGAGGAGACTTTTGTACTTTTTTCCTCAGACTACAGCAATTTGTATTACGAGCAGATAATTGGCATTTGTAGAGATGCAGGCTTTTCTCCAAAGATTAGACACAAATCTGTGCATGCGTTGACGATTTTCAAATTGGTAGAAAATGGAATGGGAGTGGCAATTGTTCCGACTTCTTTGAAAAAAGGTTATGAACTGAATGTGCGATTTATGGAGATTCCTCATATTCAACAATTCACTGAACTCTCAGCTATCTGGAAAGAAGCGAATCGCAATCCAGCGTTGAAGCAGATTCTACATTTGCTTTAGAAAAACAGATAAAAAAGCATTCAAATCCATACTTTCATCAAATACGATTTAATGAAATATTTCAAACCATAATATGAGGAAGGGCGATAGCAACGCAGACAAGATGACAAAGATTTTATTGGTTATTTATCTGGTGGTTTTGGGCTGGATCATTTTATTCAAGCTTGGAGTTCAATTCTCTTATATGGAAGAAAGGAAATTAAACCTTATCCTTTTTTCAAATGGCTATTATAGTACGATGGAAATTATTCTGAATGTGGTCATTTTTGTTCCATTGGGAATTTATTTGGGAATTTTACTCAAAGAAAAAAGTCTGTTTTTAAAGCTACTTTCCTTTTTTCTTGTCAGCTTGATTCTGGAAGGACTGCAGTATTGTTTAAAAATTGGAACATTCGATATCACTGACTTACTGACTAATACCACTGGCGGAATCATAGGGTATTTACTCTTTTTGGCAGGGGAAAAACTAATTTCAAACCGAGACCAGACCCAAAATTTTTTCAATAGCATCGCGGGTATCGGGACCATAGCAATTGTATTGCTACTTATTTTACTGAAATTAAATATGTTACCAATTAAGTATCAATGAGGATAATTTGGTTTTTGAATTCCGTAAAAGTGGATTCCAAAAAGACAAAATGTAGGATGCAGTTTGAAAAGGGATTGTGGTCCAA
>NZ_JAHEBC010000387.1 GCF_024642405.1 Algoriphagus sp.
GAAAAATTTTATCCCAACCGAGGGATTTAAAGAAAATTAACGTCTTAAAGAAAATGGACAACTGGAAAGAAAAAATAATCACAAGTATCGATGGCCTAGAGCGAGCTCAGCCACCTGTTGGGGCTTTTGAGAAAATTCAGCAAAAAATTCAAGTTCAGAAAGCTGCTAAGAAAAAATTGAATACCATCGAGTGGATTGCAGCAGCTGCATCTATTGCCTTGATCTTAACTGGAAACATTTTGTTTATAAGTTCTTACCAGAATGATCCGGTGACTCCTTCTCAGACAGAATCCTACATCCAATTCAGTACAGACTATAATATCTATTCTGATGAAAACTAATGCCTTTTTGAAAATAGCACTTGGAATTATGGTCTTGATAAATATTTCAATTATTGGAATGTTTCTCTTCAAACCAAAAAAAATGCCACCTAGGGATTCAATAGACTTGAAATCCAAGATCTCAGAAAAATTGAATTTGGATGAAAATCAACGCGAGCTTTATTTCCAATTGGCTCTAAGCCATCGAGAATCCTTGGCTAGGGTAGAAAAAGAGCAGAAACCTCTACTCGAAGAATATTTCTCCTCTTTGAAAAATCAAAGCGATGATTCCATGGCTCAGGATTCTTTATTAAATCTAATTGTCGGTTTGGATCGGGAAAAACTAACGCTTACCTATTCTCATTTTTCGGAGTTAAAGAAAATTTGTAATCCTGATCAAACGCTTGCTTTCGATGATATTGTTGTTGAAATCACCCAGGTTTTGGTAGGTGGAGATAAAAAATCTCCACCTCCTCCGAGGGATTAAATTTTTCTTCGCGTCATAAGAGAAAACAAACTCTGCTATGATGCGACTAATGAAACTTTCTCTCCTTCCAATTTTTCTTTTGGGGATAATTTTGTCTTCCTGTGTAAAAAAGCAAGGACAAGAGGAAATCGCTCAAGATACTCGAGTGGAAACCTTGCCATATTACCAATCAGCGGATTTCACTCCTATTTGGATTTCTGATCCGGATTCAGTTCCGTCAGACTTTCACCAAATCCCTTCATTTTCATTTACAAACCAACTTGGAGAGACGATTTCAGATGAAAGTTTGAAAGGGCAGATTATGGTCGTGGACTTTTTCTTTACCACATGCCCCGGCATTTGCCCTAAGATGACTGGTAAAATGAAACTAGTGCAGGAGGCCTTTTTGGATGAGGAGCAAGTGAGTATACTTTCGCATTCAGTGACTCCGGATTATGATCAAGTCGAAATCTTGGCCGAGTATGCCGAACGATATGGGGTGATAGCCGGGAAATGGCATTTGCTGACTGGGGACCGGGAAAAAATTTATGATTTGGCTCGAAACTACTATTTCGCAGAGGAGGATTTAGGTCTTTTGAAGGCGCCCGATGAATTCCTTCACACTGAGAATTTTGTTCTAGTTGACCAAAATCGGCATATCCGTGGAATTTATAACGGATTGAACGGCGCCTCTATCAACCAACTAATTGCAGATATCAAATCTTTAAAAAAATCTTAACCGATAAAATCACTATGAAAAAGCTACTGCTAATCTGTTTAACAATGGGAATCATGAATATTGCTTTTGGCCAAGTCCAAGGACAGCAAAGACCCGGAAGACCTTCGCCAGAAGAAATGATAAAAAAGGCGAAAACTGACTTGAATCTTACTGACGCTCAAGTAAAAGAATGGCAAGAAATTCATAAAAAATATGGAAAACCGGATTCTGATCGAAAGAAAGCGGAAGAATCTCGTGCTGCAATGACCAAAGAACTTGAGGCAACATTGAACGCCGAGCAAAAGGAGAAATTTAAAAAAATGCGTCCAGGACAAGGGCCTCCACCAAAAGGTGGAGGAAAATAGCAGATTGAATTCCCCCTTCAATATTTTCCTAAAAGTGGAAAATCTCAGAGGAAGACTTCCACTTGATGAAGCTAAGCTATCTACTGATATCCAATCGTTTTGCGTCAGGGAAAACTATAGGTAAAAAGAAAATCCAAAAAATTATTGAATACAGCCGAGGGGATTTTTAGAAAAAAGCGTCTAATCAATTAGACTATGAATGTTTTAAGTATCAAACCGTATTAATCTTAAAAATCAATAAAATGAACAAATCAAAATTATCAATCTTTGGAATAGGGTTCTTGGCTTTAGTCATCACTATTGTTTCTTGTAATAATGGGGATGAAGATCCCATAATTGAAACACCAGCAGCTGGCTCTGTAGATATTACAAGCGTAGTTCAAGCAAGCTATACAAACGGAGTTACTATCTCCACAGGTAATGGTTCGATTACGCTCACTTCCAATGGAACTCCAAATCACGTCTCAGCTTATTGGGGCGAAGGACATCCGCTCTATGAGGTAAATCCGACCGGCGTAAATCCAGGAATTATTCGTGAGAGAACCAATATAATGACGATTCCAACTAACCCAGTCTCTGCCAGCGTCAAAGAAGTAACTGCATTGGGAGCAATTGGTATGTCTTTAAATGGTGTTCCTATATACAATGACCGTGAGGGAGGTAATGTGCCTTTGGATCCGATGGTATTAGAACACTTCGAAAGGGCAGGTGCACACGTTGGGCCAAGTGGTTATCATTATCACGTAAATGGAGACTTTACCACAAAAGACGATGCAAACTTGGTTGGTTTTCTTAGAGATGGGTTTCCTATTTATGGCAGAAAATGTGTTTCAGGCGTCTATCCATCTGATTTAGATGAAAATGGAGGACATACAAGTACAACGGCGGATTTTCCAACGGCTATTTATCATTACCATTGCTCGAATACAAACTACCTAAACCTTGGAGTCTATATACTTAAAGCTGGAAGTTATCATGGTACAAAGGGAACGTATGTTCAATAAATTATTAATTCTTATTTGCTCCGTATTAATTATTGGTTGTGGCAAAAATGAAAAGCCTACAAACGAAATTTATCAAGCGACTATAGAAAATGTAGATGTTTCTAAAGTGCCAAACCATACTGTGTATGTAAATGATATTGCTTTAAAGTTATTGAATGGGGTTTACCATTATAATGGTAAACCCTTTTCGGGTTATTTAAAGGAGAAATTTGAAAATAATGACATAAAAAGTGTTGGGTCTTATTTAAATGGTAAACAACATGGAATAACAAAAACATTCTTTCGTAATGGCATTACAGACACTGAAAGAAGTTTTAAAAATGGGAAAGCCTTTGGTAAGCATATAGGGTATTGGGAGAATGGGAACAGAAAATTTGAGTTTATCTACTTTGACAATAAAAGAGAAGGGTTGCAAAAACAATGGTATGAAACAGGTACTCGTTATTGCGAATTAAACTATGCCAATGACAGTGAAAATGGGATGCAAAAAGCATGGCGTGAAAATGGTAAGCTTTATACTAATTATGAAGTAAAAAATGGTGTCAGATATGGACTTCAAAAATCTGGTCTGTGTTA
>NZ_JAHEBC010000388.1 GCF_024642405.1 Algoriphagus sp.
TCCGCCAGACTGACTAGCCATATTTCCCATTTGATTGGTTCCTTGAATGGCTGCGGATTTATTATTAAAACCGTTTTGGATCATATCATCAACGGTTTGGATATTGACATCTATTATGTCGTTGTATTGCAGTCTATATTCAGGGATCTCATAAGTTATTAATTGACCATCATCGATGGGTTCATTTCCTTCCTGATTCTGAAGGTAGATAATCTTCTCATTAGAAACACATGACGTAACTGCAATTAGGGCGATAATTGCAACAATCCATTTTCGGATACTCCGCATATATAATTTTTTATTAAACTCGATCAAAAACTGGGCAAACATAATCATTTTAACAGAAATTGAGGGCAAAATTTACGAATTCATAAAACAGGTTGTTTAATTGGCAATCTTCAAAACAAAGATTTGACGATTCTTTATGTATCAAAAGATAGTAGTCTATTTTTAATTTAAGTGAATGAACAGTGGGAGGAGACTCGACAATAGTTAAATACCTTTTGTTAGACTTAAAATGGCCCTTGCTCTGGCAAGATCTTCAGCAGTATCTATTGCAACAGCCTTATGAATGGTTTCAACCATTCTTATTTTAAAGCCATTTTCCAAAAGTCTCAATTGCTCCAGCATTTCAATTCCTTCTAATTTCCCTCTCTCCATTTGAGTATATGCGAGTAAAGCATCCCTCCTGTATCCATATATCCCAATATGTTTCCAATAGAAAAGATTTAGTATTTTTTCTCTATTGTAAGGGATTGCAGATCTCGAAAAGTATAAAGCGTCATTATTTATATCTGTAACTACCTTAACAAAATTCGGATTCTGGGCTTCATCTTCCGATATCATAGTTTTTAAGGAGGCAATTTGAACATCTTCATTTTTAAAAGAATCTACCAAATCATTGAGCGAACTTCTATCTTGGAATGGTTCATCTCCTTGAACATTCACAATCAAATCAGCATCAACTTGTTCTAAAGCCTCTGCAATTCGGTCCGAACCGGATTCATGATGCTTTTGACTAAAAAAAACTAGTCCATTCAAGGCCTTTATCTGGTCCGCTATTTCTTCATGGTCCGTCACAACCCAAACTTCATCAAACACTTCAGTTGCTAGCGTACTTTGGTAGGTCCTTTGTATTACTGTTTTCCCTCCAAGATCTTGAACTAACTTAGCAGGAAGTCTAGTTGATGCATATCTTGCAGGAATTAATGCTGCGCTTTTCAATGAATTTGCTTTAAAATGATTATTTGAAAAATGGGAAAAGATCACTTCACTCGAAAAGCCTTTTTCAACTTTTTCATGAAACCTGAATCAATTTTTTTGATTCGCTTCTTTTTAGATTCTAGATCTTCACCATAATAATTGTACATATACTTATTATTCTGAGAATACAAATATGTATTTCCGTAGCCATAATTGTAGCCTTCATAATGATATCCAGAGTTTATTATTCCGTTAAAAACCCCATATACATTCTTAACTTGTTTGTTGTTAAACAAATCATTAATCATGACCAAGTGATCTTTTACAGTATAACTTTGCCGAACAACATATAAATTAATATCAAAAAGTCTCATCAAATCAATAGTTTCTGAGACTAAACCCATTGGCGGAGTATCAAAAATTACCACATCAAATCTCTCTTCTAAATATTGCAGAAAATCTTTTAGTCTTTGGGTCTGAAGAAGTTCTGCAGGATTTGGTGGAATCACTCCCGAAGGAACAAAATAAAGATTATCATGCTGGCTTTTAAAAATAATATCGTCTGCATCTACTTTTCCTATTAAATAGGTAGAAAGACCAACTTTATCTGAATGACCAAAATAGGACGCTAGTTTAGGCCTTCTCAAATCCCCTCCTACTACAATTGTTTTTTTAGAACCTAAAGCCATCGCTGAGGCAAGGTTTAAAGAGGTAAATGTTTTTCCTTCTCCTGATACTGAAGATGTAACTAAAATTTTCTTGGTATTTTTCCCGCTTGCCAAATAAGTAATTGCAGATCTTAGCGATCTAAATGATTCAGCTACAGCAGATTTAGGGTGCTCTAATACAACTTGATTAGTTTCTTTTTGGCTATATCCAATAATTCCCAACTGAGGAATCATAAAATTCTTCTTCAAATCTCTTTGATCTTTAATGGTGTCATCAAAAATATCCCTGACAACTATGAATCCAAAAGGGATCAAAAATCCTAATACTATTGCCAAACCATAATTCTGCTGTTTTTTTGGAAAAATTAAAGTTCCCCTTTTTGCAGGATCCAAAATGGAATTATCAGAGACATTGGAGGCCATTGCAATTCCGGCTTCAGCTCTCTTTTCTAATAAATAGGTATATAGAGACTCTCTTAATTTAAACTCTCTGAAAATCCCTGTGTATTGAGATTCAGACTCAGGCAAAGTCGAAAATTGGGAATCATAAAAGTCAATATCATTTTGAATATTTGATTTCTTTTGGCGGGTATTTGCAATTAGGTTCACTACATTCTCAAATAGAGATTCCTGAACCTTTTCCATTTGAACATCTATCTTGATTACCTCAGGATGGTTCTCATTTACTGTGGCTAGTAACTTTCTTCTATCTTGTGAAAGTGTAACTAATGTTTGAATCAAACCATTTAATAAAGGGTCAGGTACACCTATGACTGATGGGGCAATCACATCAGAAAAGTCTTTACTTTTCTGTTCCATGTACTGTCTTATCTGTTCAAAATAATTTAGTTGGTAGTCCAATTCAGCACTCATTTCATCCAACGTATTCATTTTGGTTAATATGTTTGAAAACTCAGCTGAAACATCCAGCATTTTATTTTCAACCTTGAAATTTTGAAGTTCTTGTTCTTTATTCTTCAAAGAATCTTCTAAAAACCCTAGTTGCTCCTCAATAAACCTGATTGTATTTTCCTGGATTCTATTTTTTTCATTTAAGTCGTAATCTATGTAAGAAGTCATAAGAGCATTAATATAATCTCTGCCTTTCTCGACAACTTTTGTATTAGTACTTAATCTTAATACAGAGCTATATTCATTTACAAGACTGACATTGATAGCTTTTCCAAGTTGTTCCTCCAAGACAGCAGGGTTTCTCAAACTAAAAACAATGGATTCTCCTGCTCTGCTTGGATTGACTAGAAAAACTGTAAACTTTGATCTTCCCGTTTCTATTTCCTCACCAAAACTAAAGGTCTTATTGTAAATAGACTCATCTCCCGCAGCCATCGCAGAATTAAAGTCCATAAAACCGGAAGTCTCTGGTAAAATTTTAAAATTATCTTCAGATAATATTTGTAATTCAGAAGGGGTATCAGTTACCTGTAAATGATCCCAATCCACATCAATTCTGATTGGAGATCGATCATAAAGCTCAATCGCTTTAATATTGGTTTTAGCAAAGTATTCTACATCGAAATGAACCTTCTGCAAGGCTTCATGAGCAAGGTTTTTTG
>NZ_JAHEBC010000099.1:0-1584 GCF_024642405.1 Algoriphagus sp.
TTGTGAATGTAAAGTTGAAATATTTGGTATATCGGGTTTCTCTCGTGAAACTAAAGCTGGTGATTGGGTTAATCTGCCTTAGCAGTGGTACAGTATTTTCCCAGCAATTTGCCGGAGACAATCAATGGGTTGCACCACATGGTGTGGCCACCCTTGTTGGTACCTTTGGACAACGGTATATGATGCTGGATGTGACTGTGGCAGTGATTCAAGAGTGGGAGTTTAACCTACAGGCTACTCATTATTACAAGGATCCTAGGAATCAAACAACATCCTATACTTCTCCTTCTTTTTATATCAAGCGTAGATTATGGCAAAATAAGTCTGAAACGGCAGGATATGCCTTATTTGCAGGCACCGGAATTTATCCTCAACATCTAGATCAGGAAGAAGTAACGAGTACTTTCAGGTCTTGGTGGGCGATGGGTGTAGCTACTTTTGCTTTCGCAGAAAATAAAATCCTTTGGGATATACTGCCAGGGGTTGTCGCAAATTTGGATCATAAACAATCAGGGGATACAGCTTGGGGTTTTTCCTACAGTTCCCGGGTGGCGGTCTATAAAATTATTCCAAGTTCTGCTATTGTTGCAGAGGTGTTTGGTACAGCAGGAGACGCCAGTTCACCCATAAGCTACCGAGCAGGAGTCCGATGGGAAAGTAAGCATGTAATTATTGCGGGGACCTATTCTGATTCGTTTGATGGGTCTATTGCTGCTGGATTAGAAATTGGAATTGTAGTTTTAACCAATAAACTATGGGGTAAAAATAAAGAATGACCACAGTAGTTGAATTGGAATCACTTGGGTGTAAAATAGCATGAACTATCTAAAAAATTGCTCTAACCGAACCCTGTTTTTGATGTTCGGTTTCTTTGTATTGAGTTTTTCAGGTTTTGCTCAAAATGAAAATAACCTGGTGGAGGATAGCATTATCCAAATGGATGCATCCGATAAATTGATTTGGGACGTTTCTTTCTCCTTTAAAACCATGAATGTTTTTAGGGGATTGATACCCTCTAAGGCACCAGTCTTTTCTACCCAAGGCGGGGTAAAGGCAGGAGATTTTATTTTGGGTTTCTATGGTGGGGCTTCCACCAATGGTGGTTATACCGAAACAGACCTTATCCTGGTGTATTATCGGCCCAAATTCAATATTAGGGCCGATTGGTATTATAATTTTACCGAGGGGATTACAAATATTCCTACAGCTTCGGGCTTTTTTGATTTCGATCCGGAGACCACTCGAGGTTTGCTAGACGTTATGGTGAGCTATAAGTTCTCTGAACATTTCAGTATTTTGTCATCCACTTTTTTGTTTGGCAGGGATCGACCTTCCTTGCCAGAGGATGATTTGGCGGGGATTCCTTTGCGGAGGGGAGAGCAGCGATACTCCCAATATTTCAAAGTGGATTATACCAAAAAAATAGGTAAGGCAAAGTTTCAGGCACACCTGGGTTATTCCTATAGCTGGGCAGATTTTGGAGGCGCTACTTTTTATTCAGATCGAGCCGGATTCAATGATGTAGGACTTTCTATCTCGAGGAATATTTTAAATAGCGAGACTATCAATTTGCCTTTTAAGGCA
>NZ_JAHEBC010000099.1:1594-12845 GCF_024642405.1 Algoriphagus sp.
GCAGCGGTGACTTTCAATCCTCTATCAAATAATATTTACCTTCAAGGAACGGTCTCTGTGATAGAGTTATCCAGATTTAAATAGACAATGCATCAGTTTTAACTAAAGGAGTTCAGTGCATGGGAAATAAGAAGGATTTTATTCTCAGCAAGGCAAATAAAGGAATCAGGAAGAAGAATAGGATGCTTCAAATTATGATCATCCTGTTGACCTGTTTGGCATTCTATGATTCGATTGAAAATGATATCCCGCTGTATTACATTTTTTTCTATGTCGTTGGACTGGTAGTCGGCCGAATTTTTAAGTACACCCGAATCGTGGAGCGTGATGAGGAGGGGCAACAGTTGGTGCTAAAAACAACTAAAGGGGACATTGTCCTTTCAGTAGCCTTACTTTTATTTCGATTTGTTTTTGGGGCTATGATTTTACAATCCGCCCATGTAGCCTTTGTTTCCACAGCTCTTTCTCTTCTTTTTTTGGGGATTTACAGATCCAAATGGAAAGGACTTGTATCTCAGGTTGATGAAATGGTCTACGATTGGTTGGGAAAGGAATTCAAGAAAAAGGAGCAGGATTCATAATCTCCGAAAGACTCGAAGCGGAAGTCTGAAATCAGAAGTCTAAAATCTTGAGTCTGAAATCTGAAATCTAAAAAAAGAATTAAAGCACTATCCGATTCCCCTTTGACAAGGGGGCTGGGGGATTTGTTAATCAAGTGGTTGGTGAGGATAACAACCACGGGGAAGACACCAACCACTGTGGGAAGTACACGAAGTAAAAATATATAGATTTCCTGTCTAACTTCGGGCAGGCTCCATCCCGATAGCCCTCGAGGAGGTAGAAAGGCTCCGTAGTATTCATTTCTACCATCTTGGTCTATGCGAAGTGAGCCTAGAACCAGGGCTGCGATAGCTTTTTAGAATCAAGTTTTAACCTGAGGATATGGTTTCAATAAAAATTTGGAGAAGCTCCGCGAAACTTATTTAATTTTTTTAATGAAGTTAAACTACCAGAATTTGCCTATAAAAGTTAAATTGTGCCAACGTTTTATTCCGCATCGGTTCAATTAAACAAAAGCACCCAAATGACAAAGCATAAAACCTTCCTGTTCTTTATTGCCTTGATGGCTGTAGTATTTGGGACCCATGCCCAAAACAATTCAACAGAAGCTGGCTTTACTAAGCTTTTCAATGGAACAAACCTAGATGGTTGGGTAGGGAATAAAGAATCCTACCGGGCAGAAAATGGAATGATAATCATCGATCCTCAGGGAGGTGGTGGAGGTAATCTTTATACTGAAAAGGAGTATGGGAATTTCATTCTTCATTTTGAATTTCAATTAACTCCCGGTGCCAACAATGGTCTGGGAATTCATGCTCCCTTGGAAGGAGATGCTGCTTATGTGGGGAAAGAACTTCAGATTTTAGATAATAGGGCAAAGAAATATGCTGAGTTGGAAGTTTATCAATATCATGGTTCGGTATATGGAGTGATTCCCGCAAGGCGTGGTTTCCTAAAACCGGTAGGAGAGTGGAATCAACAAACAGTCATTGTCAATCATCCTAAAATTCAGGTCATCCTGAACGGTACCACAATCCTTCAGGGAGATTATTTGGAAGCGAGTAAAGAAGGAACCCTAGATCATAAGGAACATCCAGGTTTAGCGAGAAGCTCTGGTCATATCGGCTTTTTGGGACATGGGGATGTGGTTCATTTTAGAAACATAAGAATCAAGGAATTATAAATCATCAAAGTAACTAAATCATAAAAATGAGTAAGAAAATTTCAGTAATGGATCGCCGGGATTTCGTCAAGAAAAGTGGTATTGGTATCCTAGGAGCAGCTTTGGCACCTTCGTTTTTAAAGAATTTGAATGAGGAAGGTAGATTAAGAACCGCACATATCGGCCTAGGCGGAATGGGTATGGCTGATTTGGATGCCATTTCCTCCCATGAATTAGTCGATGTGGTAGCTCTTTGTGACGTGGATAGTGCTGCTTTGGCAAAAGCGAAAGCATTACACCCGAATGCAAAAATCTATGAGGATTATCGGGTATTATTGAAAGAGTTAGAGGATGAAATCGATGCGGTGGTTGTTTCGACTCCTGATCACACCCATGCTCCGGCATCTTTGATGGCGATGAAAATGGATAAGCCTGTTTATTGTCAAAAGCCTTTGACCCACCATGTTTCAGAAGCTCGCGAAATGAAAAAGGTGGCTGAAAAAAAGAATCTGGTAACCCAAATGGGAATTCAGGTTCACTCATTTTACGATTATAAATTGGCTACGCTATTGATCCAGTCAGGGATCATTGGAAAAGTGCATACTGTTAGAGCATGGTCTCCAAAAAACTGGGGATTTGACGGGGCTGAGCCAGATGGATCTGATCCGGTTCCAGCTACATTAAATTGGAATCTGTGGCAGGGAACTGCTCCTGAAAGGCCTTACAAAGATGGTTACTACCATCCCGGCAATTGGAGAAAAATCATGGATTATGGATGCGGTACGTTGGGAGATATGGGAGTTCATATTTTTGATACCCCTTACAACGCCCTTCAACTTGATGTTCCCGAAACGATCATTAATGAGTGCCGCCAACCAACAAGTTTTGGATTCCCAGAGCATAACATTGTGACCTATGAATTTCCGGGAACTCCTCAAACAGCTGAGAAATTAAAGTGGGTTTGGTATGATGGCACAGGAGCACCTTCAGATCATGAGGATTTGGTATTACCAAATGGAGATGAATTACCAGATCAAGGAGCTATGTTTATGGGAGAAAATGGCAGACTTTTGTTGCCCCACTTCCAGCAGCTTCCTAGAAAAATAGTGGATGGAAAATATGTGGAAATGGATATTGAGTCCTTCAACCTAGGAAAGCCAGTAAAAGATTACGACGCAGAAAGTAAAAAACACTATCATCAATTCGTAGATGCCTGTCTTGGAAAAGGCGAGTGTAGTGCTCCATTCTCCTATGCGGCTAGATTGACTGAAACTATTTTGCTTGGAGTGATTGCAGGTAGATTCCCGAATCAGACCCTTCACTGGAATAGCTCGAAAGCGAAGTTTGATGAGAAAGAAGCCAATGAGTTTCTGGATGGAAAGTACCGTAAGTTTTAGAATAAGACTTATGAAGTAAGATATAAGATTTTAAATCCTAGAATCAAGATTTAGAGCTTACAATTTAAAAGTAGTGGATTAACAATTGATAATTTGTTTTGTTCGCCAGCGAACAAAAATGTTCGAGAAAACTATACTATAGAATGATAAAAAATGCCTCTGAAGCTATTTCAGGGGCTTTTTTTTATGGCACAAAACTGGGGAATAGAAAGATGTTAGAAATTATTTAACCTGAAGAGATTATGTGGAAAAATTACTTAAAAGTTTCCTTTAGGAATTTACAAAAGCGAAAGCTCTATACAGGGATCAATTTGTTGGGTCTAACCATTGCTATAGTCAGCTTTTTGGCGATTTGCCTTTACATCAATCATGAGTGGAGCTATGATAGAATGTATTCGGACTACAACCGTATTTATAGACTGAATCAGGAATTTCGATCGGAAGGTGAATCTCAATTAGTTTCCTCCACTCCATCTAGTTTGATTCCTACATTAATTGATGAAGTTCCGGAAGTAGAAAATGGAACATTAATATTTGATTTAAGTATTTTTTCCTCGGTGATGATTGATTCTGGGGAGGGAAATCAAGAAGAAAAGTCATTTGCATATGCAGATGAAAACTTTTTTGAAGTATTTGATTTTGATTTGATTTCAGGTAACCCAAATCAGGTTCTTTCTGAACCCAACCAACTAGTCCTAACGAAAAGTACGGCAGAGAGATATTTTGGAAATGCCATTTCTTCTGTAGGAAAGGCATTAAAAGTAGATAATCAAGATTATATAATATCCGGAGTTATGGAAGATTTTCCTTCCAATAGCCATATTGATTTTGATTTTATAGCTTCATTCAAAACGCATCGTCATGGAACGAAACCAGAATGGTCTCCCAGTAATTATTATAACTACGTAAAGCTAAAAGAAGGTGCTGATCCTCAAGGTTTCGAAGGGAAGTTAGGACAGATTGTAGATAAATATTTAGGTAAAGATCTCGCTGAATATGGATATGAAACTGCATTTTTCATTCAGCCAGTTACTCAAATACATTTGGGAGATCAGACTTTAGGCTCTATCAAGCCAGGATCTGATATTCGGTATATCTATATTTTTGGGGTGGTGGCTTTGCTGTTAATTGCTATAGGAATTATCAATTATGTCAATTTGGCAACAGCTGAAGCTACGGAAAGAAATAAGGAAGTAGGCTTACGCAAAGCCATGGGGGCTGGAAGAGGTCAATTATTTGGTCAGTTTGTTTCTGAATCCATGCTATTGACTTTTGCTTCTACTGTACTCAGCTTGATGGTATTGTATTTAATTTCTCCAAAATTCGCCTCCTTGAGTGGGGTTCCCTTGAATCTGGACCTAGTGGTTTCTCCGATTGGGATTGCGCTACTAATTGCGTTTATAGTTTTGATTGGAATTTTAGCTGGCTTATACCCTTCTCTTATACTTTCTGGAATGGAGCCTATCAAAGCTCTTGCAAATAAAACTAAAGTAGGAGGGGGAGCTTGGGTTAGAAAATCTCTGGTAGTCTTTCAGTTTTTTGTTTCCATCGGATTGCTTATTTCAACATTTGTCGTGAAGAGTCAACTCGACTATATGAAAGAGGTAAATCTTGGTTACGACAAAGAACATCTCGTTTCCCTAAATTATCATTACAATATGAGGGAGGGCATAGAAACCATCAAGAATGAAATTCTTCGATCTGGAGCCGCAACCTCAATTTCTAGGGCAGCTGATATGCCTATTCATATTAAAGCTGGATATAAAATTTTTCCGGGTGGCGATAATCAGCGTGAATTTATGATTACTGGTTATTCGGTAGATAATGATATTATTCAAACCATAGACCTTGATTTGATTGCAGGAAATAATTTTTCTGATTCAGATATAAAGAGAAGTGATCTTGAAGAAAGAAATGAGCATTTTACAGCGATCCTCAATGAATCTGCCGTTAAGGAAATGGGCTGGACTGTGGAGGAAGCCATCGGTAAAACAATCAATCTTGGTTTTAATGAAAATACTGAGGTGAAGGGTGTAGTAAGAGATTTTTACTTTAATTCCTTGCACCATCAAGTGGGTCCATTGGTGATTTTTAATGATCCAGATCAGGCTAATGTACTGCTGATCAAGTTGCCCGAAGGTGATCCGAGTAAGCATTTGTCAACTTTGGAAGGGATTTGGGAAGAGCTAGTACCAGAAAGACCATTCAACCCAGTTTTTGTGGATCAAGCTTACAATCAGATGTATAGTTCGGAACAAAAATCTGGATGGATATTTGGCTTGTTTTCAGGAATTGCCATTTTCATTGCCTGTATGGGATTGTTTGGTCTGGTCAGCTATGTAGCATTAAGAAGAACTCGGGAAATCAGTATCAGAAAAGTTTTGGGTGCTACCCAAGGAAATGTGGTTTCAGTTCTTGCCGCAGATTTCTTAAAGTTATTGTCTTTTGCAGCCGTCTTGGCAATAGGATTTGGGATTTGGTTTTCAAAAAGTTGGCTTCAGGATTTTGCCAATCAAACCGAGCCTAGTATCTGGCCCTATATTATTGCGATAGGTATAGTTTTTAGCTTAGCTATCTTCACTATTGCATACCGAAGCTGGAAAGTATTCTCACTCAATCCGGCAAAAACATTAAAAAGCGATTAATCAACACATAAATTTCAATTCATTATTTTCAAATGATTCAACTCAAAGAAATTGATAAGTTCATAGAATCTCGCTTCCAGCGGATTTTCATTCTCAAAGGCATCAACCTGACAATAAATGAGGGAGAGTTTGTCACCCTCATGGGGCCAAGTGGTGCCGGTAAATCTACTTTACTGAATATTCTAGGCCTTCTGGATGAAGATTATGCCGGAGAATATTGGTTTGGAGATAATAATATTACCAAAATGAAAGACCGAGAAAGGTCATCTCTTCATAAATCTGAGTTTGGATACATTTTTCAGGCATATCACCTCATTGATGAATTGACTGTGTATGAAAACATTGAAACACCTCTTCTTTATAGAAAAGTATCCTCAAATGAGCGGAAGAGTATTATTGCGAATCTCTTGGATAGATTCAATATGGTTGCCAAAAAAGACTTGTTTCCTGCTCAGCTATCTGGAGGTCAGCAGCAGTTGGTAGGAATAGCTAGAGCTATTGCCGGTAAACCCAGAATATTATTGGCAGATGAACCAACCGGAAATTTACATTCGGGTCAGGCAAAAGAAATTATGGAGGTTTTTCAAGAACTACATCAGGAAGGGACTACCATTATCCAGGCTACACATGCCAGAGAAAACGCTGATTATGGCACCAGATTGATCCAAATGCTGGATGGAAAAATTGATCAAGATGAAGTTATTACCCATGTTTAAAAATGTTTTAGGTGCAGTTATTCTGATGATTTCTTTTGGAGCTGCACAAGCTCAGGATACTTTACAACTCGATTTTAGGCAGGCTGTTGAAATAGCTCTTTCTAAAAATTTGGACTATCAGATACAGTCCAATCAAATGGAGGTATTAAAAAGACAAAAGCAATCCGCTTTTGCATCGCATTTTCCAAGTGCAAATATAGGTTCCAGTTTCCAGCAGCAAAAAGGACAACAATTCCAGCAAATTGAAGGTGAAATCGTAGTGACCAATGTAACCAATGAGATTGTTTCTTCTGGCCTCAGCCTTAATATGCCTATTTTTAATTCAGGAAGAAGGATTTTAGATACCCAATCATCGAAGTTGAGTTATATGGCAGGAGAAAAAGGGTTAGAAAGAGCTGCTCAGCAAGTCATTTTTGATGTTTCCAGAAGATATTTGCAGGTGCTTTTGGATGGTGAATTATTTCGAATAGCTCAAGAGAATTTAGATAACCAAAAACAGCAATTAGAACAGATTACCGGTTTTGTTGATGCAGGTCTAAGGACTCTTTCTGATCAATATAATCAGGAGTCAGAAGTGGCAAGACTGGAATCAGTGGCATTGAGAGCTCAAGTTCAATTAGAAAATGATCTATGGACTCTTTCGGAATATTTGCAATTAGAACCAACGGTCATTCCAGACTTGGATCCGGTAGATCCTTTGGCGACCACTATTACATTTGATGGCTTAACTGTTAATGAATTGTATGAATTGGCAAAAGAAAGCAGATCTGATTTAGATCAGCAGGAGATGTTGGTGGAGTCAGCTCAAAAAAGTGTGAAAGCCATGAAGGCGATGTATTTCCCAAGAATCAATGCCTTTTATAATTATAATACATTCTTTACTTCATTAGATGATAGAACGTTGAGAGAGCAGCTGTTGAAAATCTATCCACAGCAAAATTATGGTTTAAGTCTTCAGATTCCAATCTTCAACAATCTACAAAACAAGCTGGAAGTAGGGAGAAGGAAAGTGGCCTATCAGAATCAAATTCTTCAAAAAGAGTCACTTGATCGGAAGGTTTTCCAAGACGTAAAATTGGCTTATATAAATTATCAGGCAGCGGTGAGGAATGAAAAAAATACGCAGGTTCAGGTTTTAGCGGCGGAAGAAGCTCAAAAAGCAGTAAGTGAACGGTTCCGACTTGGGTTGTCTAATTTTGTTGATCTTTCCACCGCTAACCAGCAATTGGTCGCTGCCCAGGCAGATCAAGCACAGGCTGTCTACACACTCTACTTTCAAGAAGTTCTAATGAAACATGCATTGGGAACCTTGAACATCGAATTTTAATAGACTGACAAATAAAATAACAAAAGGCTGATCTCGGAAAGATCAGCCTTTTTTAGGTTGGTTTAGTTTTTAATTGCCGATTACAACATCGCAAAGAACATATCCAAATCTGGGATCAAAACTATTCTTGTTCTTCTGTTAATCGCCATATTTTCAGGAGTGTCATTTTCAACGATCGGCATGTAGCTCGCTCTTCCTGCAGCAATCATTTTTTCCGGAGCAACATTGAAATCTTGTTGTAATTTTCTAACGATACTTGTCGCTCTCTTTACAGATAGATCCCAATTATCCTGAATCACACCAGTCGAGATAGATCTTGGGTCTGTATGTCCTTCAATCATCACTTGAAGACTTGGTTCAGCATTAATTACTTCTGCTAATTTTTCTAAAAGAGGATTAGCTTTACTGTTGATTCTATAGCTTCCCGTATTGAACAATAGCTTGTCAGAAACAGAGATCATTACTACTGTTTGGTCAATATCAATCTGAATATCATCCTCCTCACCATCAACAGTAGTTTCGGTGATGTTTTTCTTCAAATTGTATTCTACAGCAAGATTGACAGAGTCTTCCAAAGTTTTGGCTTGAGATAGTTTGTCCTGATCTACCATGGCCAAAGTTTCATTCATCTTTGCTTTGGAGTTTTTGGACATTACAGTACCTCCTTGGATATCATATAAGCTGGCGTTGGTGCTATTCAATTCATCATTTACAGATCTGAGAGAATTGATTCTATTGTTATATTCAGCAACTCTTGCTTCGATGATAGCCATTTTTTCTTCCAACTCAGCTTTCTCTTGTTCAGTAGTGGCAAGTTCAGATTGAGTTTTAAATAGGTTACTTTCTAATTCTGTGTATTTCTTTTTGGAAACACATGAAACCAAAAGTGTAGCCCCTAAAATTCCTGTGATAATAAATGATTTCTTCATTTTTAGATTTTCTTGATTTTGGTTTGTTAGTTCCAAACCAACTGCCATTCACGAAAATCAAGGTTTTCAACCTATGTAGATTCTATTAAAATGTATTTAATTCACTTTAAATCAAAGCTTTATCTATTTTTTAATTCTCCTTTTGTGTAAAAAAAAGATATCCCGATAATTCGGGATATCTTAAATTTTTGTGGAAAATTTCTACATAATGGATAGGAGAATTCCCACTAATATTCCTAAAAAAGTTATTGCATGTATCGATTAACAACCTTGAATTCATTCATGACTCTATAGGCTGCTCTGGTAATATCAGATTGAAAGTTTGGAGATTCTACGTCAAAACTAGCAGCTGTATAACCTTGCCAGATTGTACTGCCTCTCTTACTATCAATTACATAAATAACTAACATACCTTGATTTTCCTGATATTTTACCTGGTTATAGGTTTCATCTTTTTCTTGCTCTTTTTCTTCTTCACCTTCATCATTGATGGTAGTAACTCCGCGTCTATTTAACCAATAATCAAATTCAGGCTGATTATATCCTCTATATTTAATAGAATCCATGAAAATTTTATAACTGACGAGCATATCTGGTTTTTGCTCATATTCTCTGAAACCCTGCGAACCTAATCTCGCACCGATGGTAGCATTCAGGACCGTTGATATACTTGCGGTATCTATTTCATCCGGGACAACAAATGCAAATGTTTTATATTTTTTAAATGAACCCTGATAGTTGTAATCATATTCTGTTACGTAGTCTTTTTGTGTAAAACAAGAAGCACATAAGATCAATAATAAGGCTAGAATTAGGTAGGAGTTTTTCATGATTGCTTTAATTCAAATTTGGATAAAAAGTATATCATAAATGCGAACGATTAGATGACATGGAAATAACTGAATTCCTATAAAGTTGTTTTCAAATACTTGTAATTCAAGATTGTGTCTTTTTAAGGTATTGAAAAAAAATCAAAATTTCATCTTTTAATTTTCCAAAAAATAATATTGTATCCCAGATGACTTAAATCTGTAATGGTAGCCTGAAAATATTAGCAAAAAAGGACTATAAACCTGAGATTAATCCAAAATATATTCTTTGGGAACCAATTAAATAAATAAACAACACAGCAATTATTTTTTTAAAGGATGAGATTTAATGCTGATGTGGTTCTGTCAACTCACAGGTTTCTTCATGCATTTCCACTTCCACTGTATAGTGGCTAAAAGGGAATTTCTTTAAAACCTCTTTAATCGCAGCTTTTGCTTTTATCAGTTCATCAAGTTTATTAACAGGCTTTATTTTCACATGTGTTGTGAAAACATGATGAGCTCCTTCCAGTGACCAAAGATGGGTATGATGAATTGATTCTACTTGCGGGATTTCACAGATTTTCTTTTTGATCTCTTCCAAAGAGAGTTCATTTGGAACAGCTTGTAGGAAAATGTAAAGCGTATCTTTCAGATTTTTGAATACATTCCAAAGGATAAAACAAGAAATTCCCAAAGAAAGGGCTGGGTCAAGCCATGGAATATAAACGAAATAAAGAATGATTCCTGCAATCAAAACTGCCACCCAACCCAAAACATCTTCAATCAAATGCCAACTCACTACTTTTTCGTTTTGGGTAGAGCCATGACTTACTTTCCAAGCAGCAAATCCATTAACGGCTACCCCGATCAAAGCAAAAATGATCATTCCTTTAGCATCAGAGACTTCAGGAGTTATAATTCTTTGGACAGCCTCGGAAATCACAAAAAAGGATCCAGTGATCAAGATCAATGCATTGATTAATGCTCCAAGGAGAGAGAATCTGGTGTAGCCAAAAGAGAATTGCTCGTTGGCGGATTTTTTGGATTTTTTGTCTAAATACCAAGCAAGACCCAGTGAAACGGAATCTCCCAAATCATGAATCGCATCTGAAAGGATTGCTACTGAATTGATCCAGATTCCACCGAAAATTTCTAAAATGGTAAAAGCAAGATTTAGAAAAAAAGCAAGCTTCAGATTGGAACCTGAACCGTGATGGTGGTGATGATCGTGAGAATGAGCCATATATTAGATCTCTTACCGTAAAATTAGTAAAAGAACGGTGCAAGGCTATTGCAATTAGAAAGGAAGAGAAACTGTTTTTAGTTATTCCTATTCCTAAAATTTAGATGCTACTCTTCAATCCTTGCTCGATACGGGTGTGTTTAAGCCCATAAGTTTTCTCAATTTTAGTTGAGTGAAAACAATAGTCTTCGGCTGTCTGGTATCTTAATTCTTTAATCTCCTTCATAATAGACATGAAAATACCTAGTATGGAAACCAACCATGAAGGCATTACCTGTAGTTTGAAGTTAGTTCCCATTTCTTTGTTCAATAAAGCAGTGATTTCATTTCCGGTTGGGAAAGAAGGATCTGTTGGTAAATGCCAGCTTTGATTCCAGGAATCTTCTTTCAATGCTAAAAAAGCAGTGGCTTTGCCAGCATCTGGTATGTATGTAAATGAATGTTTTTTATCACCTGAAT
>NZ_JAHEBC010000389.1 GCF_024642405.1 Algoriphagus sp.
ACTGGATGACGGAAGTGAGAATGCGTATCTACAAAACCTGGCAGTATTGTTTTTCCAGTCATATCAATGACTTTTACTTTATTACCCGCTTGGATGTTTTTGCCAATTTCTTTTATTCGGTTGTTCTCGATCAGAATATCGGTGCCTTCGAACACCTCTTCATTCTTCATGGTGAGCAAACGTGCATTTTTAAGTAGAACCGTTCCTTGGGGGATATCTCGATCTGCTTTTACTTCAATTCTACGTTCTGTTGGTTCGTATTCTTTTGGTGTTTTATCCTCGTCTTTTTTCTCTTCGGCTTCTTTTTCTGTATCTGGATCTTTTTCTGCTTCCTTCTTCGCCTTTGCTTCGGCTTCTTTTTGTACTTCAAAAGCTTTAGCATCAGATAAATTATAAGTGACATGAGCATTCCCCACTGCCCAGTGTACTGTAGAATTGTCCCAGCCCCAAGCAGGGAACTGACCGCCGATATCGGTAAGTTTCCTAGATGGGAAGGCAGAATTTTTGGTATCTGCGACTGAAATGCTGGGAGCTTCATCGCTCACTTGGGGTACGGTAACCACAAACAAATCCATTCCAATAGCCGCCAATGCTTGATCACCTTCTCTAGCCATTTTGATCCATGAAGCTCTAGGTGAATTAGACGAGCCAGGAGCAGCTTTTCCAGTTATCTGAACGTGTTCCTTCTCATCAGTTCCATCCCATCGGATTGAGACCAAACCGCTTCGTCCTGTTAAGTAGATTCTATCAGAATTCTTAGTAAAGTGCGGGTTCGATCTACCGTCTGTATAGCAAATAAAATTGTTTTCTGAACCCTCTGCCGAAACCCAAATAAGGTCACTTGTCCCCCTGAATGCCGTTCTTTGGAGCGCATTTCGGAAATCTTCGGATTGTCCTTTGATCACCACGATCCTAGAACCGTCATTATTCCAAACCGGGTTTTGAAACACACCATCTTCTTGGTTGAGCTGGGTTAAGTTGCTGCCATTCGGTCTTACTTTGTAGAGTTTGCCACCTTCAGCCTTCCAAGTGACAAAAGCTATCCATTGTCCATCTGGAGACCAAGCAGGTTCAGCCTGAGTTTCTTCTAAATTCAAAATCTTTTTGGGGGAACCATTAGGTAAGTCAACCAAGTATAATTCATTCAATGCCGTAAACGCTAATTGCTTTCCGTCAGGCGAAGGAGCAATATCCCTGATTTGTGTGACGGTGAATTCAGGATCATCAGAAATCGGATAGTCGAAATTAAGTTCTGGACCCAAGGGTATACTACTTTTTACGCTAAAGGGAATTTCTTTTGATTTTTTACTGGTTACGTCGATTTGGTGAATTTTTCCTCCATAAGAGATTACAATGCTTTTATCATCCGGAGTCCATGAAAATCCTGGAAGTACATCTCTTGATGCTCTCGATTCTTGATCATCATGCTGTATCGGATACGCTAGCCAACTTTCATCACCTGTAGCAAGATCTCTAAGGATTAATCCTGTCTCTGTTTCGTGTCGAGTAGCATAAACTAACCATTTGCCATCACTGCTGGGAGTTGGACGAAATGCCGAACCATAACGAGATGACTGTTCAATCATTTCACCAGAAACACGATCATACCTTGAAATTTGATATTGAGGCATTGGTGCATTATAAGTCCAAGAACCAGTTCGCTCTGAAAACCAGACATATTGATCATCACTACTAAAAGCGCCTTCTAGCATTCTTAGAGAGTTTGGTTCTTTAACCAACGCCACACCAGAGCCACCATCCACATGATAAAGCCATATTTTGTGGGATCCATTTCCTCCTTCACGCGAAGCAATCATGTATTTTCCGTCAGGAGTCCATTCCGGTCCCTGATATCTATTATTGTTGCCTTTGGTGATTTGTTTTTTCTCTTTGTCCTCAAGGTTGAGAGTCCAAACGTTTTCACCTCCAGATTCATCTGAGATAAAAATGATTTTTTTGCCATCAGGACTATATCGTGGCTGTGCATCAAACTGCATTCCTTCTGTGAGTTGGGTAGCATCTCCACCAGTAATCGGCATCCTATAAATATCCCCTAAGAAATCAAATACAATGGACTGACCATCAGGGCTAACGTCTAAGGCAATCCAAGATCCTTCTGTTAAATCAAATTCAAAAGTTCTACCAGATTCAAGAGGTAAATTTTTGTTCTTATTATTTTCTGTTTTTGTTGAATCCTCTTGAGCCATTGCGGATAAAGAGAAAGCCAAGGCGAGTCCTGCCAAGATTAGCTTCTTCATGATTGGTTGGTTATTTAAAAAAAACAATCTAATACGATAATACTTTAAGGCAAAAGAGTTTAGGATAAGAGGTTGATTGGACATGAAATGCTTGATTTACAAAGTCGCATTCAGTTTTGATTTTTACATTTTTAATTGTGAGATTTTTTCTTTGGAGAAAAGAACTTTAAAATTTCAAATTATTCTACAATCCCTAGCACAATTCCCTTTCTACTTAAGAAATCTTATTTTTGCAGCCCATGCTTAAAAATTTCGATCCTCTTTCATTTGATCTTCCAGTCGCTGAGATAATTCCTCAAGTTAAAACTCAGCTTTCTTTGGCTAATTCTTTGATAATTCAAGCTCCTCCCGGCGCTGGAAAAAGTACACTTCTTCCTTTGGCTTTGTTAAATGAACCTTGGTTGGAAGGAAAGAAGATATTGATGCTTGAGCCACGAAGGTTAGCCACTAAGTCCATTGCGATGAGAATGGCTGATATGTCTGATACCAAAGTCGGAGAATTGATAGGTTATAGAATCCGTTTTGAATCGGTAACATCTAAGAATACAAGGTTGGAGGTCATTACTGAAGGCATATTGACTCGGATGCTTCATTCGGACAATTCACTTGAAAATGTAGGTTTGGTGATTTTTGATGAGTTTCATGAGCGAAATCTACATTCTGAAGTGGCCTTGGCATTATGTAGAGAAGTGCAGGAAGTTTTAAGACCTGATTTAAGAATCTTGCTGATGTCTGCGACAATTGATACTCCTACCCTTTCAGTATTGCTTAAAGCTAAAGTGATCGAAAGCAAGGGAAGACAATACCCTGTAGAAGTTCTTCATCTCAATGAGGTGGATGAATATTCCATTGGAGAAGATACCGCCCGCCAAATTATTCCTTTGACCAAGAAACATGATGGAGACTTTTTGGTGTTTCTACCTGGCCAAGGAGATATTAAGAAGGCTGAGGCTGTACTTAGAAAAGCATTGCCAGAAGATTTGATTTTGCCTCTTTATGGACAACTTTCACCTGCTGCCCAAAACAGAGCTATCAATCCTGATCCAACAGGTAAAAGGAAAATAGTTCTTTCTACAGACATTGCAGAAACTTCATTGACCATAGAAGGTATAAAAGTGGTAGTAGATTCTGGCTATGCAAAATCATCCAAATT
>NZ_JAHEBC010000390.1 GCF_024642405.1 Algoriphagus sp.
AAGATTTATTGGAAGATCTGGATGAGGCGTTAAAATAAAAAAGGCTGCCAACTGGCAGCCTAATCTTCTTAAGGGGACTTAAGGTGGTGATTCAATCAACTTTTATTCATTCGATTTTTTTAAATTAAATACTTTTTTTGAATTATAAAATACAATTTTAAAATAGTTTTTGATTGAATATGAGTTTATGAGGTAATTAAATCTCAATTGAAATGTTTAAAGGTAGTTTGGTCTTTTAGGCATAAAAAAGATCAAAATAAAAAAGGCGGTAAAAAACGAATCGCCCCCAAAAAGAAAGATTCTTATTGGGGGCAAATTCAAAACTGTCTATTAATTAATTAGACGCCTAATTTTCAGGATACCAATTTCTAAGTCTTACCTCCACTTCTGGAGCTTTTGAGTTGACACTTGATTTAAATTTTTCTACATCAGCTAGTCCATCTCCACCTCTAAAATGGTAAGGATAAACAATTCCTGGTTTGAAATCTGCAACAGCATCCGCAGCTTGGTCCACATCCATTGTATAAGGTAAATTCATACAAACAAAAGCAACATCAATATCACTCAATGAACGCATTTCTGGAATATCTTCGGTATCTCCAGAAAGGTAAATTTTCTTTCCTCCAAGTTCTACGATATATCCATTCCCTCTACCTTTTGGGTGTCTGCTATCGTCGGTTTCCGGTAAATTATACATTGGGATTGCAGAAATTGAAATTCCAGAAATCATCTCTTTTTGCCCATTACTCATTAGTTGGACAGATTTCCCTGACCCTTCTGGAAGTTTTTCAGCGACTGCCTGTGGCGCGATTATAATAGCATTACTTAAATCCAATCCATCAAGAGTTTCTTGGTTATGATGGTCCCCATGAATATCTGTAATCAAGACCATATCAGGTTTTTTTTGACCATTAAATAAAGATGCTCCTCCATATGGATCGACATATATCGTTTTACCTTGATACTCCAGAACAACAGTTCCATGTAGGATTGGTGTTACTTTAATCTCATCTCCTGTAGAAGTAGGAATCAAATCCTGAGCGATAGAGAAGTTTGAGATTAAGAAAAATAGCAGTATTAGTTTTTTCATTTTTTTGAATTTTTATGGTAACAATTAAAATTACAAACTTGTTTCAAGTTTTTAAATTGGATTCTTCCTAATTCTATTGAATAAAATCAATTAAAAGGTAGATGGAACTCTAATATCTTATTTGCAAAGCAGTTAGTTTGGATTCGTTTTGTACTATTTATGAGGTACCCTGATTTTTTGTGAAATAATTACTATATTCTTCTACTTTTCGAATTCTCAACTAAATTACTTTATAGGTGCAGCCAATAGAAATGATTTTAGGTCGACAGTTTGCAGACAGTATGAGCATGCCTGTTTTTTTGGTGGATCCGGAGGGAACGCTTGTATTTTACAATGAACCAGCAGAATCAATTCTCGGCGTTAGGTTTGGGGAAACAGGAAGTATGCCAGTTGAAGAATGGTCAACGATTTTCACTCCTACAGATAAAGAAGGTAAACCACTCCCGCCGGAAGGGCTTCCTTTAGTTCAAACTTTACAAAATAGAAAGCCAGCGCACGGATCCTTTTATATCAAAAACTTAAAAGGAGAAAATCATTTTATTACAGTTACTTCTTTCCCTCTTGAAGGGAGACCAAATAGGTTTTTAGGGGCTTTGGCACTATTCTGGAACTCTAATTTCTCATGATAATAAAAGTCTGGGGCTGTAGGGGATCTTTACCTTCCCCGGGGCCTGAAAATAATATTTATGGGGGGAATACCTCCTGCGTTCAAATAAGTTACAAAAACATTTGTATCATTTTGGATGGAGGTTCCGGTATTCAAAGGCTTGGAAAATATCTCGATTCTGGATTTACTGAAATCCATATTTTACTCACCCATTTACATATTGATCATACCATGGGATTAGGTTTTTTTCAACCCCTCTATGATCCCAATATAACAGTCCATCTTTGGGGACCTTCTGCAACAGTAGAACCTTTATTGAATAGACTTCGAAGATATTTTTCACCTCCATTGTTTCCGGTAAGAATGAATGATCTTCCTAATCATCCCGTAATTCATGAAATAGACAATTCTGACTTTGAAATAGGGGGGCTTAAGATTAAATCAAATTATATCTGTCATCCGGGAGCAACGTTAGGATATAGATTTGATGATGGAGAAGGTGTTTTTACATATATGCCGGATCATGAACCCGCTTTAGGTTCTTCAAATTTTCCATACGACCCTGAATGGACCAGCGGGTTTGAACTTGCAAGAAATGCGGATTTATTATTCCATGATGGAGAATATACAGAAGAAGAATATAAAAGCCGTGTTGGATGGGGGCACAGTTCTATTGATGGAGCAATAGATTTTGCTAGACTTTGTGGGGTAAGAAAGTTGTGTATTTTCCATCATGATCCTTTAAACTCTGATGAAAAACTCGAGGAAATTTTTAATGCAAGCATGAAATCTAAAAACCCTCAATTTGTGGTTGAACTTTGCCGAGAAGGAGCTGTCTACAACTTAGGAGGAAAAGAGTAAGTTCATCCTGCCCATCCTTCTCTATCCAAACTTCTATATTGAATGGCTTCTGCCAGATGTTCAACTTTTATATGTTCCGAACCTGAAATATCTGCAATAGTCCTCGCGACTTTTAAAATCCTGTCATAAGCCCTTGCAGAAAGGCCAAGTCGTTCCATTGCTGTTTTCAACAATACTTTTCCAGCGTCATTGATTTGGCATACTTCTTTTACCTGATGTGAGGGCATCATTGCGTTGCAAAAAACTTCTGGATTATTCTTGAATCTTTCTTTTTGTTTTTCTCTGCCGATAATAACACGTTCCCGAATAGCTTGACTGGATTCACTTTTTCGGGTAGAAGTCATTTCTTCAAATTTCACAGGAGTTACTTCCACATGTAAATCGATTCTATCCAGCAAAGGTCCAGAGACTTTGTTAAGGTACCTTTGGACAATGCCCGGGCCACAAACACATTCTTTTTCAGGATGATTATAAAAACCACAAGGGCAAGGATTCATACTGGCTATTAACATGAAGTTAGCAGGATAGTCCACAGACACTTTTGCTCTGGAAATGGTTACCTTCCTTTCCTCTAAAGGCTGACGCATCACTTCCAAAACTGTCCTTTTAAACTCTGGTAACTCGTCCAAAAATAATACGCCATTGTGTGCTAACGATATTTCTCCTGGCTGAGGATTACCACCTCCGCCCACTAATGCAACATCCGAGATCGTATGATGGGGGCTTCTAAAAGGTCTTTGGGCAAGTAGGCTTCCATTTTTACCAAGTTTACCTGCAACCGAATGAATTTTTGTTGACTCGAGTGCTTCTTGAAGAGTTAGTGGAGGAAGGATAGAAGGAAGTCTTTTTGCCA
>NZ_JAHEBC010000100.1 GCF_024642405.1 Algoriphagus sp.
ATGCTTTAAGCAGCTGACGCGATTGCGAGAGATTTTTGCTGGGCAAGAAATTCTTAGGATCAATCGGGAGTTCTTCATTAGACTTTTTCGTCAGGTTTTCAGAGAGGTAAAGTTGCCATTTGAAGGGGAGCCACTTCAAGGATTACAAATTATGGGTGTGTTGGAATCCAGAAATCTTGACTTCAAGCGCGTGATCATTTGTAATATGAATGAAGATAGTTTTCCGCCTTCCGCTGGACTGAATTCTATGATTCCTTTTAATATTCGAAAAGCCTTTGGCTTGCCGGTACAGGAGCAGAATGACTCTATTTATGCCTATACTTTCTATAGACTTTTGCATAGTGCGGAGGAAGTTCATATGATTTACACTACTGCTTCAGATCAGGGAAAAGCTGGAGAAAAGAGTCGCTACATTCAACAAATGGGGGTGGAGCTTGGAAGAGAAATGGAGGAGGAAGTTGTATTTATACCAATTGATCAGAAATCTTCAGAAGCGATTACCATCCAAAAAGACGGGGAAGTTTTGGGTTTGCTGGATAAGTATTTGATAGATGAGAATGGTCAATCAAAGACTTCTTTTTCACCTTCAGCTCTAAGTGTCTTCTTGGATTGTAGGCTGAAATTCTATCTTCAATACCTAGCTAATATTCAGGAAAAGCAGGAAGTAAGTGAGGAGATTGATGCGGCTGTTTTTGGGAATCTTGCTCACTTGAGCATGGAGATTTTGTATCAGGATTTTGCGAAGCGAAAAAAAAGAAACTTGCTTGAAAAGTCTGATTTTGAAGAGTTGAGTAAGGCTTGGGTATTTCCGGCAATTGAAAAAGCCATTCGTCAGTTTTATCATTTGGAGGGAGAAGCTGACACAAAGCTTAATGGACAAATGGCAATAGCACGAGATGTGCTTCAAAAGTATTTACACCAGATTTTGAAAATCGATGAGGCTTCGACTCCATTCAAGTTGATTTCTCTTGAAAAAGAGAAGAGATATACCGCAGGATTATCAATCGAAACTTCTGAAGGCGAACAAACGGTATCTCTAAAGGGGATAATTGACCGAGTGGATGAGCACAATGGCTCTGTGAGACTTATTGATTATAAATCTGGCCAGGATAATAAGACTTTTCCTGATGTTAATTCCCTTTTTGATCGAGAGCATAAGACAAGGAATAAAGCAGTGATGCAGACTATGTTCTATGGTTTGATCTATCAGGAAACTAATCCACAGAACACTTTGCCTCTTAAACCCGCGATTTTCAATCTTCGGGAAATGTTTGGCGATGATTTCAATCCATACTTGCAGTTCAAATTACCTAGAAAAGAAGGAGCTGTGGTAAATGATTACCGGCAATTTGAAGAGGAATACAAGACAGGATTGAAGGCACTTTTGGAGGATATATATAATCCTGAAATCCCTTTTGACCAAACTGAGGATGTGAAGAAATGCGAATATTGTCCTTACAGGGAGATTTGTGGAAGGTAGTTTTTAAAACATAATTCCAGTACGGAATACAAAACTTCGAAACAATAAGTTATTTTCTGTCAAAGAACTAAATCCTGGAGGAAGAAGCTCATTTGGAATTGTTTGTGAGCCTGGTTGAATAAAGGTTCCCCAGAATTGTGAAATTTGTTGACGTTTGTATGCGAAACTGAAGGAAAGTGCAGATTTTCCTTTTTTGGCTGGAAGGCTTATTCCAAGCGAAGGACTTACTAAAAAACCTCCCTCATACCAGCTTTTGTTCCATTCATCTTTAACCTTTTTCTCCAATACTGCAGAACCTCCTCCCAAATCAAACCCCGCAAATATTTTTGGTTTTCCTGATTTTCCCATAAATCCCCGCCAACCCAAAGCAAAAGGAATAACAGATATTTCATCATATTGATCAAAACCTGTAGAAAACCCGACTACATGATTTTTGGATATGCGTGCACCATGGAAAGTCAAAAAACTGACATCCATTCTTTTTTCACGGTTTCCATCCCATTGCTCTAAACCCTTGCCATACAAAAAACCAAGTTCGGTTTGATTAAAATATAGCTTTTCCTGAGCCAGACTTTGAGCTGAGAAAATTAAAAAACAAAAGAATAGAAGTTTAGTTTTCAAAACATTTGTCTCAATAAACATTAACTGGATTGCTTACTTTTATACAGCTGAGTTTTTTTAATTTAGAAGGGTTGCTATAATCAAATTGGCAAACCCCATCAGGACCAATTACAATCAAAGAATTGGGGCCAGGGATCAAATCCACCGATTTTAGGTTGGTCAAAAATTCTAATTGGTTTTGATCAATTGACATTACATCACTTACGTTAAAACTTTTTAATCCGTGTACTCCCTCTGCTATATATAAGAAATCTCCGGCTAAGCCCAAGCCATGTGGATTGAGCATGGAATAAGCTTTTTTAAGCTTAGGTTGATAGGGGTCTTCAATGTCAATTACTTGAAGCTCATTCACACCATTCCAGCAGGACGTTCCATTTCTAAGGGTTACAAAGGCATAATCTTCATTAACCACAACTGGGTCGCAAGCTTGTATATGCTCATACAAGGCCATTCGAGTGGGGGAGCTAGGAGTGCTTGCATCATAAATATGCATTCCGTTATTGGATCCTATAAATAACTTATCTTGAAAAGGGAAAATGGTTTCTATTCCCCATCCTAGATCGATTGGTTTTACAAAAGTGGGATCAGCGGGAGTTTCAACATCAAAAACACGTAAGGTAGACTCATCAACGGCGTAAAGATGTTGATTGGAGAGCGTGAATCTCGCCATGGATCCACCAGTTCCATAACTTTGGGCCGCTGCTGAAAAGTTGGCCGAAAAACTCATTCTTGCATCCATCAACCAACCACTTTCCCTTTGCCAAGTAGGATTTTCAGTAGAAATTACGGTGTCTTGAAAAGTAATAATCTCACCTGTATCGTGGCTATACATATGAGTAAATACGTCTTCTACCCTTTTAATCAACTTGATATCTCCAATTTTACTAATATCAAATGCCAAAAGATCCACATAATTATCAGCATATAATATGCTGCCATTAACTGCCATATCGACATTTCCTTCAATCGGAATGAAGCTTAAGTTAATGGGATTGGAGGGATTTGAATTGTCAAGGATATGAATTCCTTTGGTTGGTTCATTGATAAAAAGATAATTTTCGTAAATGTAGATTTTACCAGGATTGTCCAATGGTTTGGCAGGCTCAGTAGTAAAAACCCTTGCCCTTACATCACTCATTTCCAGGTAGATGGGCATCATTGTCCGATAGGTGTAAGTTGTAGTGATATCGTCATGGCAGGACGATAAAACCCAAATTGACAAGAAGAAAAGAAAAGCCTTGAAAGTATAGATAGATTTCATGCTACTGATTTTTTAGTAAAAATAAAAACGTACATGCTAGAGACGAAACTGAATTTTGATTCGCAACAATTAAAAAATAAAATATGATTATGCGCAATGATGCCAGTTACCATATTTTCTTTGCTTCTCAGGTTGGAAGACCGATGACGTCCCGATAGTTATCCGGGAGACCGAAGCGGCTTTAATACCAGTGTTTACCATATATTAAGTCAATTTGGGTTTTTTCTGTTGCAATTAAGGATATCCATAAAATAAAAAAACTAAATTTAAAGTTGGATTTTTAATACTTACCAGAAACTTTTTAAAAGTTAAAACCTAGTCACTTAGATGTTTTTTCTTTGGGTTTTAGTTTGGAGCTAAAAAAGCAGAATTTCAATGTTTTATCAATCTCATAAAACAATAATGTTTTAAATAATTTCCTTTGCCACTTTCGAATGCAGCTCATTCATCATCATCAAAGCAGCTGAACCATACCATTCTTTCAATTCCATTTTTAAAACACCAGCCTGAATAGACGGGTCGGTTTCAGTTAATGATTTTGCTTCATCAATACTTTCTACAGCAAAAAAGTAAAGCCCTCTGAGCTCTTCATTTCCGAAAAAAGGACCTGCCATAACCAGTTTTCCTTCTTCAGCCATTCGATTGATATTGGCTAGGTGACTTTCTTGGAGCTTTGATCTCTCTGCTTCTGAGTAATCCGCAACTTTATCGCCTCGATATAGGAATGCAATTACATATTTTTTCATGCCATACTGATCAGCTCCGAGTTCCTCAGCCAATTTTGGATCATATTCTGTTTGGGCAAATGAAAATTGTATAGAAATCAAAATCAGTGAAAAGAGTAAAATAAGATTTTTCATAGGAGATAAGAAGTTTATAAATCAAGGATAAGGTTTTGCTTTTTGGAATTGACACCCTATTTGATCTCTAGAGTCTTTATATAAGTTTCGTGTTAAAAAAGTTCAATTGCAAATTTATAAAGCAATCAGAGCTTTAGAAATTTTTTTGAATTGGAAATTAACATACACCATATGACCATGTAGAAAATAATTAAGTGTTTAGCTTAGAAGTTGCTATCTAGAAGGTGAAATAAAGGTTCCAAAACAGTAGCTATTGAAACCCCAAAAACGGGATTGATTTTCTCCTTTCGGGAATAGAAAATTTTTTTTGAGATTGACTAAATCATATATTTTAATTTGCAATCGGGGAGTCTTCTTTCAAACATTTTATTCCCATTGGAAATTATATTTTGTAGATGGACTTAAGGAAAAAGCTAAGTCTTAAAACCAACAATAAAACCCCGAATCATATTTCTAAAGTGACGTTTTTTGTTGCTGAAAACCTTTACTTCCACCGGTTAATTCAAGCCTCTTTTTTTCGTCTTTTTATGTACAAGATTTTAACCTCTTGAATGATTGTTTTAAGTTTATTTTGAACTCATTTCGAAAATCGAATTAAGAGAGTTTTGGAAGCTAAAGAGTTATCTTTAAAACTCTACATTATTTCATGTTTAAGCATTCATAGGTAGCTAACCTTTTCATCCACTAAAGAAATCTAACTCGTTTTTTAAATAGGGGAGGGTACTGTGAAAATTGACTCGGATCCCTTGTTCCTTTCTTTTGTATCGCTTTAAATTGGGATATCAAGAGTATGACGAATTAATGAGAAGAACCTTTAAGACAAAGAAGGTGATCCCAATCTCCATCGAATTAGTACTTAAAAGAGAAATTAAATTTGGAACAATATCTGCTAGACTTTTATGTAAAACCTATTTATTGAGGACTATTAATAACTTTATGTGAATTTTATTAAATATCTGATTTATATATTTTTATGACTGTTTTAGATTTGCCATAATTTGGTTAGGCTAAAAAAATTAGATTAGACTAAAAATATAGAATCTCTTGATTTTTTAATTTGATAATTGATATTCAATCCTTATGGGGAAAATCCAGATAAGAAAAATTTTGAATTTGATTTGTTATCTCAATGAATTGGAATTGGCTTAGATTTATAGATATTTGAAATGAAGTTATTTAGTAACTTTTACCAAATTAAGTAAATGACCCAATCAATGAATAAGCGAATTATTTCAATTGATGATGATAAGATTCAACACTTTTTGATCAAAAAAAGAATTCAATTTATCCAACCTTCTGCAGAATTTTTTCCGTTTGAAAATCCCCTACTTGCATTAGAATGGTTAAGTGAGAATCCCTCTGATTTGATCTTTATGGATTTGAATTTTCCTGAAATTTCTGGATGGGATTTATTAGAAAAATTGGGCGAAATTTCTGATTCTCCAGTAGTAGTTTTAACTGGAAACATAGGGCCTGAAGAAATTGAAAAAATAAAAATTTTTCCGCAAGCAATTCGGCTTTTTGAGAAGCCAATTTCAAATGATCATCTTTCAGAGATTTTTCAATTTTTGAATTTCTGAAATAGAAATTCATACTAAAATAAATGTCTTTATTGGATGATAAATTATCCATAAATTCATTTAGATCTTTGAAAAGATCAAGAATTATTTTTGGCAAGGAATTTGAATTTTTTTGCCTAGAGTTATTCTTAATTTCAGAATAATTGATCACTGATAAAATGAAGAATATTTAGCACATTCATACTAATTTCTGTTAGACCTTTTAAAAAAACGAATTAGGTTTGTTGGGTAGTTAAATTGAATGATTTAACCTTTTACAAGTATTAATATCCAATTTGGCAGCAATAGCCAAAAGCCTTTGGAGATTTTTACTTAATTTCAAGCGTTTAAATTAACCTATGGCTGAAGAAGCAGACAGAAAGCCCTTGCTTTCTAAGAAAATTGATAATTTTTTTTCAGGTCTAGCAAGTGCCTGGAGTTTTGTGAGCCGGTTCTTCAAGGAAGTGTTTTTACCTCCTTATGAACTGAAAGAAGTTGTGCATCAATGTTATCGTATTGGTGTAGAGTCTTTGCCACTTATTTCTCTTACAGGATTTATCGTAGGTATAGTATTTACAAACCAGTCGAGACCTTCTCTTTCAGAATTTGGTGCGACCTCATGGTTGCCTTCTTTGATTTCTATAGCCGTGGTTAGAGCCATGGGGCCATTAGTTACCGCTTTGATTGCCGCTGGGAAAATGGGTTCCAGTATTGGTGCTGAAATAGGTTCTATGAAAGTAACGGAGCAGATTGATGCGATGGAAGTTTCAGCTACCAATCCATTTAAATTTCTTGTCGTAACCCGAGTATTGGCTACAACTTTTATGATACCCATTTTAGTAATGTATACTGACTTTGTTGCATTGATGGGATCATTTTTGAGTGTTAATGCTAATGAAATGGTTAGTATGACTACATTTTTTGTTCAGGTATTTGAATCGATAAGTTTTTTAGATATTACTTCCTCAGTTTTAAAATCGCTACTGTTTGGTTTTACTATCGGAATTGTGGGATGTTATAAGGGATATAATTCTTCAAAAGGAACAGAAGGAGTGGGGCGAGCTGCAAATTCTGCAGTAGTAATGGCCATGTTTTTGATATTTATTGAAGAGCTTTTGGTTCTTCAAATTGTGAATGCAATCCGAATGATGTAGACCATGGAAGAAAAAGTAGTAGAAATACAGGGTTTAAAAAAGTCTTTTGGAGATTTGGACGTCCTAAAGGGAGTTGATTTGGATTTGCATAAAGGTGAAAATCTAGTAGTACTTGGCAAATCCGGTTCTGGAAAATCCGTCTTAATTAAGATTATGGTAGGCTTGCTAAAGCAAGATGAGGGATCTATGCGTGTACTTGGTGAGGAAGTATCTACTTTAAATACTAGGGCCTTGAATGCGTTTAGACTTAAAATAGGCTTTTCATTTCAAAACTCCGCTCTTTATGATAGTATGACTGTAAGAGAGAATATGGAGTTCCCTTTGGTGAGGAATGTAAAAAATCTTACTAGAGGAGAAATCACCAAGAAAATAGAGGAATTGCTTGATAGTGTAGGCCTTCCTCAATCGATTAATCAAATGCCATCAGAATTATCTGGTGGTCAGAAAAAGAGAATTGGAGTTGCGCGAACTTTGATTTTGAATCCCGAAATCATGTTGTATGACGAGCCTACAGCAGGTCTAGATCCGATTACTTGCATGGATATCAATAATTTGATTGTTCAGGTAAGAGAACAATACAATACCTCGTCCATTGTGATTACCCACGATCTTACCTGTGCAAAAGTCACTGGAGATCGTCAGGCTGTATTATTAGATGGACAATTCAAAGCAATAGGTAGCTTTGATGAAGTTTTTGCCCATGCGAAAGATGGGCGAGTTAAATCATTTTACGATTATAATTTTATCGATACATGAAAGGTGAAAATAAACGCAACGTCTTAGTAGGCATTTTTGTATTTATCGGGATTGCTATATTAGTAGCCGGTATTTTGACCTTAGGTGGCCAGCAAAAGAAATTTGTAAAAGCAATCCATTTAAGAGCTGTCTTTGATGATATCGGTGGATTGCAGTCAGGGAATAATGTATGGTTCTCTGGGGTCAAAATTGGGACCGTGAGAAAAATCAACTTCTATGGAGATTCCCAAGTGGAAATAGAAATGAATGTTGAAGAAGAGGTTGTTGAATTTATTCGAAAAGACTCTAAGGCTACCATCAGTTCTGATGGTTTAATAGGTAATAAAATCATTGTCATATACGGAGGAACGACGATGGCTCCTCCCGTTGTTGATGGAGACAGGTTAGAGTCTGTCATGCCATTAGATACGGATCAAATGATGGAAACTCTCCAGGTAAATAATGAAAACTTGGTTGAAATCACCAATGATTTGAAAATACTTACAAGCAAATTAGCGGCAGGAGAAGGAATAGTAGGTTCGGTTTTAACTGATTCTACCTTAGCAGAAAGTTTCAAATCAATTATTTCCAACTTGAACAGAGCCTCAGTTAATAGCAATAGAATGCTAACTGATTTAAATTCATTTACTGCTAAATTGAACCAAGAAGGTAATCTTTTCAATGACTTGGTTACCGATACTACCATGGCCACAGAAATGAGAGAAACAATGGGAAGTTTGAAAGCGGCAGCAGAAAACTCTGAGAAGATGACTGAGGAACTGACAACTCTCACTGAAAAGTTTAATTCAAAGGATAACTCAATAGGAGTACTGTTGAATGATGAGGAATTTGCTAAAAATCTAAAACAGACTATGGTCAATACGGATTCTGCAACTTATAATTTAAATCGTGGTTTGGAAGCTTTGGAATATACTTGGCCATTTAAAAAAGGGTTTAAGAGGAAAGCGAAGGCTGAAGAAGCTGCAAAAAATAATTAATCAAAGGTCCTTTTGGACCTTTTTTTATGGATTTTCCTTTTTTCCATTTTCTATTTTTTCTTCAGCTTCTTTTTTGTCTCCTCTTTTTAAATTTAACTGCTCCGTAGTTTTTTCTGGTCTCAGAGATGCTTTTATACTGATGGGTAAGTGATCAGAACCAATTCCTGGCATGACTTCAAGTTCACTTAAGCCGAAATGTTTACTCAAGAAAATATGATCTAAAGGCCACCTCATTAGAGGAACTTTTGCATGGAAAGTATTGAATAACCCTCTTCCTCTTCTAGGATCAGCCATTTCTGATATTTTGAGAAACAACTCCGTCGTATAACTCCAGGCAACATCATTCAAATCACCTATGACCATAGAAGGATTTAAATTGTTTTTTACTTTTTTTCCTACTATCAATATCTCCGCATCACGTTCGGTGCTTTTTGCATTTTCTGAAGGAACAGGAGGAGTAGGATGAATAGCGTAGATAGTCACTATCTTCCCATTTCTGAGTTTTACTTCTAATTCTATTGAGGGAATTTCATCATCGATTAAATAATCTATATGGTGATTGATGATATCTAGTCTACAATATAAAGCCATTCCATAGGTGTTATCTTTCGGAATTAGAATTCTGTTTGGATAACTTTCATGAATTGAATTTATTCTATCCACCCAATTTTTATCCGTCTCTACCAAGAAAACTAGATCAGGATTGATTCTGTTGATCAATGAAACTGCTTTGTTATAGGATTTATTAAACTGAAGTACATTCCCAACTAACACATGAATTCCATTTTCTTTTTCATAAGGAACAGAGTCAATCATTTTTTTACCTAGGCTAGTAAATGTTTTTACTTTCAAAAATAGGTGCAGTGAGGAAATACTTAGAATTCCTAGCCAAATCCATTTTTCATTTGGATTTTGACCAAAGTCTATGGTTATCCAGAAGATTGCGCATATAAGTATTAAAACCAGTTTTTGTAGCTGAGGGTAATCAAAAACCCTGATCCACCAGTAATCCCACTTGATAAAAGGAATTAGAGTTGCAATTATTAAAAAGGCACTAAAAAACCGCAAAATATAAATAGGCATGTACTTTGGAATTTAAAAAGAAGTAATATATCCAAGAAACCATAAAAAATGAGCTAATTCTTATTCAATTCGTAAATAGAACGATGTTTTAGGAATTCTCTAATTAATATTTTGGTTAAATATTGGTAGGCTTTTCATTTAAACAAAATCATTTTTATTATGAATCAAGATACATTTCATATTAAGTCAACTTTAAAAACTGAATCTGGAAACTTTGAATATTGGAGTTTGGACAAGCTTCAACAAGCTGGACATTCCATCAAGAAATTACCATTTTCAATTCGGATTTTGTTAGAGAATGCACTTCGGAATTTTGATGATTTTTCTATTACAAAAGATCATTTAAACACACTTTTAAACTGGAAGCCTGAGGCTTCAGATCTTGACATTCCATTCAAACCAGCCCGAGTATTAATGCAGGATTTCACGGGAGTTCCTGCAGTAGTTGATATCGCATCTTTACGCTCTGAAGCAAAGCGAAAAGGTAAAAATCCTGAGCTGATCAACCCTTTGATTCCAGTAGATCTTGTAATTGATCACTCGGTTCAAGTAGATTATTTTGGGACAAATTATAGTTATCAAAAAAATGTAGAAGTTGAATATGAGCGAAATTCAGAACGGTATCAATTTTTAAAATGGGCTCAAAAATCCTTTGATAATTTTTCAGTTGTTCCACCTGGTATGGGGATTTGTCATCAGGTAAACCTTGAATACTTAGCACAGGGAGTAATTTTGAGAGATGGGAAAGTCTTTCCTGATACATTGGTAGGAACAGATTCTCATACACCTATGGTCAATGGAATTGGCGTAGTAGGATGGGGAGTTGGAGGTATTGAGGCAGAGGCAGCCTTACTTGGTCAGCCAATATTTTTCATCATGCCTGAGGTAGTAGGATTGAAATTAACAGGAAAACTTCCAGCCGGTACTACTGCGACAGATATGGTTTTAACTATTACCGAACTTCTGAGGAATCATGGAGTTGTCGGTAAATTTGTAGAAGTATTTGGTCCGGGCTTAGATCACTTGACTGTTCCGGATAGAGCTACGATCTCTAATATGTCCCCAGAGTTTGGTTGTACAGTTTCATATTTTCCAATAGATGATCGGACACTAGATTACATGACTAAAACCAACCGAAGTAAAGACCAGATTAAGTTGGTAGAAGATTACTGTAAGGCTAATTTATTATGGAGGCAGGATGAGGATTTAATTGTTTATTCATCGGTTGTTGAATTGGATTTAGGCACAGTAGAAGCTACTGTTTCAGGTCCAAAAAGGCCTCAGGATAAAATCTTGGTAAGAAACTTTAAACCAAAATTTGAGGAATTATTAGATTCCGTTCACGGGCGTAAATACATTCCTATTGAAAATAGGGAGGAAGCTAGGATGCTTGCTGAAGGGGGAGCTCAAGCCCCAAAACATGCAAAAAAATCCCCACCAAGTGTTGCCTTCAAAACCGAGGTGAAAAATGGTTTGAAATCAGTGACTATTGATTTAAACTATGAAAAATTTACAATTTATGACGGTTCCATAGTAATTGCTGCCATTACATCCTGTACAAATACATCCAATCCTGCAGTGATGCTAGGAGCTGGATTAGTTGCCAAAAAAGCCATTGAAAAAGGATTGGATGTGAAACCTTGGGTTAAGACATCTTTAGCTCCCGGATCCAAAGTAGTCACTGATTATCTAAATAAAGCTGGTTTACTTGATGAACTTGAAGCACTGAAATTCCACACCGTTGGGTATGGATGTACTTCCTGTATCGGAAATTCTGGGCCGTTGCCAAATCATATTGCGAAAGCAGTGGAAGAAAATGATTTAGTTGTGGCATCAGTGCTATCAGGAAATAGAAACTTTGAAGCAAGAGTTCACCCTCAGGTAAAAATGAATTATTTGATGTCGCCTATGCTTGTGGTGGTTTATGCTTTGGCAGGTAGGGTTGATATGGATCTTTACAATGAGCCTATCGGTTATGACCCAAATCAGGAGGCCGTCTATCTAAAAGATATCTGGCCTACTACCGCTGAAATCGATGAGATTTCCAGGAAGGTTTTGAGTCCAGATGACTACGCAAAAAATTATGGGGAGATTTTCGAAGGAAATGAAATCTGGAAAAATTTAAAGTCTGGAGAAGGTTCAATTTATCCTTGGGATGAAAAGAGTACTTATATCAAAGAAGCTCCTTTCTTTAAAAATATTTCAATGAACTTAGAAAGACCTAAGGATATTAAAGATGCAAGGGTTTTGCTCAAACTTGGGGATTCAATAACTACCGATCATATTTCACCGGCAGGTTCATTTAAGCAGGATTCACCAGCTGGAAAATATTTGGTAGGAAGAGGGGTGCAACGACCTGATTTCAATTCCTATGGTTCAAGAAGAGGGAATGATGAAGTGATGGTAAGAGGAACGTTCGCTAACGTGAGAATCAAGAACCAGCTTTCAGTTCAGGAGGGTGGATTTACCAAATATATTCCTGAAGACAAGGAAATGTCTGTTTTCGAAGCTTCCCAAAAGTATCAGGAATCAGGAACTCCTTTGATTGTTTTGGCAGGAAAAGAATATGGTTCGGGATCCTCCAGGGATTGGGCGGCAAAAGGCACGAACCTGCTTGGTATCAAAGCTGTGGTAGCCGAAAGTTACGAGAGGATCCACAGAAGTAATCTGGTCGGAATGGGAGTTTTGCCTCTTCAGTTTAATACAGGCGAAAGTTCTGAAAGCCTTGGTTTGACTGGTTTTGAATCCTTTAATATTGAAGGAATAGAATATGGATTAAAACCAGGGCAAAGTTTTGAAGTAAAAGCCGTCGATAAGAATGGGAATAAAAAGGAATTTACTGTGAAATCCAGGTTGGATTCAGAAGTGGAAATTGCCTATTACCAACATGGTGGAATTCTTAATTATGTTTTAAGAGATTTCTTGAAGGATTAAGAGAGTAGGAACGTAGAAGACCGGAGACAAAAGACTGCTTTGAGAATTTCCTGAAAGTAAAACCCGTCAGAAATGGCGGGTTTTTTTAGCCCAAGGCAAATCGAATTGGAATTTTAAATTTAGAT
>NZ_JAHEBC010000391.1 GCF_024642405.1 Algoriphagus sp.
TTACAAGGTCAGCTGGGTCAACAGGACCTCTGATTGCTATACTATTGGGGTATCTTGGAAAAAAAGCTGGTGAAAGACCTGAACCATATTGGAATGGATTTTCAAATCCTCCAAGTTTCCCCTCATATTGATTGCCCCAATTTCCTCGAGCATCTAGGCCTATTCCCATATAGGCTCCCTTTAAACCATACCCACCTAAAAAAGCACCGCCACTATATCTAAGAGGAGAATATCCTAATGAACCCCCTAATCCACCGATTTCAAACGTGGAAGCATCTATTGTTCCATCAAAAAGGAAAAAACTAAAGCCATCTCCAGGTTCATTTGGGGTCAAAGGTCCATATGCAAAATATTCGAAAGAAGTTTTGATTCCATAAGCAGATGAAAAAGGCAAATCCACAAAAACCCAACCTCTTTGATTAAGCTGGTTACTTGTTAACCTTAAAACTCCATTATCAACAGGATCGCCATTTCCAGAGGTTAATACCGCCTGTAATGGATCTCCATCAAATACTGTATTTGCTCTAGGCGTGTTACTGGTGAAAGGTTCACAATAGGGAAAGCCATCTCTAGGGATTACAGTTTGCCCGTAACCCAGAGATCCACCCACTAAAAAAAGTAAAATGGTAATAATCAGAAAATGCTTGCCTCTAATTTCTTTCAACATGTACTATGCCTTCAATTCCTGCATCATAAAGGTACTTAAAATACTATGAGCTGCAGAGTATTGAACATTAAATGTAGGTTGTGAAACTACTAGGGCTTATGATTGAGGCTAACAATCTTGTTGGGTTCCAAACCATCTTGAAATAACACAATTCCTTTGTGTTTTTTATATCAATAGTCAGTTCTGAACTCAATAATTATACCAGTTAGGCTCTATATTAAAAATAATTCTGATTAAATATCCAGAATCACCTGATGGCGTAAAAGGTCTTGAAATTCTTCTCTTTTTCGGATCAATTGAGCCTTCCCTTCCCATACTAAAACTTCAGCGGGTCTTAGTCTGGAATTGTAATTTGATGCCATACTAAATCCATAGGCCCCGGCATTCTTGAATACCAAGAAATCCCCTTTTCTTACGTTCCCAATTTTACGATTCTTTGCTAAAGTATCCGTTTCACAAATGTATCCCACTACATTGTAAGTCTCCGGATCTCCATCCATATTGCTTAGGTTATATACATCATGAAAAGCATCATACATCATGGGTCTGATCAAGTGGTTTAACCCGGAGTCTACACCAACAAAAGTAATTTGAGGAGTATTTTTAACTACATTAGACTCTACTATCAAGTACCCCGACTCGCTTACAATAAACTTGCCTGGCTCTATCCATAGCTCCAATTCTCGTCCATACTTTGCACAAAACTGCTGGAAAGCACTCGATACAATTCTACCTACTTCATGGACATCTGTAGAGGGATCACCTTTCTTATAAGCCACTTTGAATCCACCTCCAAAATCAAGAAACTTAAGATCTGGAAAATTCATGGCCGCCTCAAACAACACATTCCCACCTTTCAGAAAAATCTCGGCATCCAAAATATCCGAACCGGTGTGAATGTGAAGTCCTACGATTTTTAGATCGTACTTTTTTACAATCTCTAAAATTTCCGGTAGCTGCTCAATCGAAATCCCAAACTTGCTTTGAATATGACCGACGGAAATCTTTTCATTTCCACCCGCCATGATATGCGGATTGATCCGGATACAGGCAGGAATGGAATTTCCATAGGAAGCACCAAAATCCTCCATGAGGGAAATACTGTCTAGATTCACAATGACTCCCAATTCCACAGCCTCCTGCACTTCGCGGAAATTTACCCCACTTGGAGTGTACATAATTTCAGCGGCAGAAAAACCTGCTTCCATACAAATCCTGATTTCCTCTATCGAAACTGCATCAACCTCAGCACCAGCTCTTTTTACCAATTTCAATATATTGACATTCGTTAGAGCTTTCGTCGCATACTTGATTTTTAAAGGAACCTTTGAAAAGGCATTTTTTAAAGTTTGGATTTGGGATATTATTTTCTCCCCATCATAAACATAGACAGGCGTACCGAATTCTTTCGCAATTGATTCCAAGGAAACTCCCTGAATAGAAATAGGATTTTGAGACACTGGCATGATCTTAAATTTGCGGTCAAAGATAGCCAAATAACAAAAAAAGGAGGCATGTGCCCCCCTTAAATGTAATTAAGAAATCATTCCATAAAGAACGGAATCAAATTTCACTTTGTTCACACATCAGCGAACCTAATCTAAGTGATTGCCAGTTAAATATTGTTAAGCAATTTATCACGCTTTATAATCAGGCTAAATTTGTACAATGTCTAAAGGAAACATAATTCTTATCATCGTCTTGATGTCCCTAGCCAGCTTTGGCTTAATGGGATTTCAATACTATTGGGTAAGAAATGCTGTGCGGATAAATCAAGAACGTTTTGATCAGAACGTTTATATGGCTTTATCGGGGACAGTGGAACAACTCGAAAAAGGGGAAACTTCCGATGTATTATTGAGCTCTTTAATGAAAGACCCTGTTTTTCAGGAATCCTTGTTTGAAAAAATTGAACCTATCACTTTTCCGATTCAGCAGAGGTCAGTTTATAGAAGTCGACCTTCCATAGTTGATACCATGCTGACAGATAAAGCCCCCGAAGTAAGCCCTACTTTCAAAAGAATATTAGAGTCCAGAGGTTTTGATATGGATGCTTTGAAAGAGTTGGAAATGTTTTTTGCTTACATGACACCTGAGCTTGCCTCAAGTTTGTTCACTCCAGACGAAATGGCGATCCTTTTGGAAGAAAAGGAAAGACAATTAAGCTATCTCAGCAAGGTAGAATCTGCTCCAAATAGACAAAATATTAGGGTCTCTCCTGTCCCTGAGGTAATGACCGAAATAAATATTACTGATGATATCTTGGATAAAATCAAGAGGGCCAATTTTAAAATTGATATGGTTGAAAAGACTTGGAATGAGTTAGCCGCAGGTCAAAAAGCCATTTTAGATAGACTTGATACGCTTCAAGTAAGAGAGTTACTTCAAAATCATTTATTAGAAAGAGGAATTGAAGAGTCTTTTGAGCTGGGACTCTTACAAGATAATGGTGAGGTTTTGCCTTTGGGACCTGTCACAAACCAAAAAACGCTACTTCAAGACGGCATCAAGGCCAAGTTATTCCCAAATGATATTTTAGGTAAAGATAACTTCCTTTATATCTTCTTTCCTGAAAAAAACTATCATGTCATAAAACAAGTTTGGGCTCCTATTTCCAGTTCTATTGTTTTTATTGGGGTCATAATTTTCTGCTTCATCTACGCTATAAAAGTTATTATCCGACAAAAGGCTCTTTCGGATACCAAAAATGATTTTATCAACAATATGACTCATGAGTTCAAAA
>NZ_JAHEBC010000392.1 GCF_024642405.1 Algoriphagus sp.
TAGGGTTTTTGACAACCTGACGGGCAAATACGTGGCTTTGCTTAAAAGAATGGTCAGTAGAAGATGGTTGACTTTTGGGATTCTGTTGCTCTTTGGAGCAGGTATTTTCTTTGAAAACCAAATTCTTCCTTCAGGTTTTATCCCAAGTGAAGATCAGGGAACCATTTATGCAATCATCCAAACACCTCCCGGAGCTACACTCGAAAGAACCAATCAGGTATCTCAGAAACTCCAAAAAATTTGCGAGGAAATAGATGGAGTAGAGTCTGTATCATCCCTAGCAGGATATGAGATCATGACCGAAGGGCGAGGATCAAACGCTGGTACTTGTTTGATCAACTTGAAACCATGGGGTGAGCGAAAGCATACTGTAAAAGAGATCATGGAAGAGCTAGAAGAAGAATCTAAAGGCCTTGGTGCAATTGTAGAGTTCTTCGAACCACCAGCAATTCCAGGTTTCGGTTCCTCAGGTGGTTTCTCGATGAGACTATTAGATCAAACTACGACGACTGATTATCAGGATTTCGATAAGATCAACAAGAAATTCATGGACGATCTTGGTCAACGTAAAGAGCTAACAGGTCTATTCACATTCTTTGCGGCAAACTACCCTCAATACGAACTGGAAATCGATAATAATAAAGCGATGCAGAAAGGTGTTTCTATTGGTAAAGCCATGGAGAACCTGAATATTTTGATCGGTAGTACTTACGAACAAGGTTTCATCCGATTCGGTAGATTCTTCAAGGTTTATGTCCAATCAGATCCTCAATTCAGAAGGCTTCCTTCAGATGTATTGAATCTTTTTGTAAAGAATGAAGCCGGAGAAATGGTTCCTTATTCAGCCTTCATGACGATGAAGAAAACTCAAGGCCCGAATGAGGTAACTCGTTTCAATATGTATAATTCAGCCTCAATTAGAGGTTTACCAGCACCTGGGTTTACTACAGCAGATGCGATTCAGGCAATCCGTGAAGTAGCAGCTGAAACCTTACCAAAAGGATACGACATTGCTTGGGAAGGACTTTCTTATGATGAATCAAACCGAGGAAATGAAGCGCTGTACGTGTTCGTGATCGTTTTGGTGTTCGTTTACTTTGTTTTAGCAGCACAGTACGAAAGTTTTATCATTCCCCTCGCAGTAGTGTTTTCCTTACCTGTCGGGGTATTTGGATCCTTCTTCCTGCTGAAGATGATGGGGCTGGACAATGACATTTATGCCCAAATCGGTTTGATCATGCTTGTTGGTCTCTTAGGTAAAAACGCTGTGTTAATTGTAGAATTTGCGGTGCAAAAACGACAAGAAGGTGCTACCATTCTCGCCGCAGCTATAGAAGGCGCAAAAGTTCGATTCAGACCAATTTTGATGACATCCTTTGCATTTATCGCAGGTTTAGTCCCTTTGATCCTAGCGACTGGTGCCGGTGCGATCGGTAACAGAACTATCGGTGCTTCGGCTATGGGAGGAATGCTCTTTGGAACTATTTTCGGAGTAATCATAGTCCCTGGGTTATACTACATCTTTGGTACTTTGGCCGATGGCCGTCACTTGATCAAGAATGAAGACGAAAGTCCACTATCCGAACAAACTCACCACAAACATGCTTAAAAGAATCATTTATATAAGTCTGGGAGTAGCTAGTTTTACCTTTGCGGTGACCTCTTGTAAAACCCCAGAGCTGGCAGAAAAAGCCATCAACGAGACAGTACCCGAGAGTTATAGTGGCTCTCAGGACACTACAAATTCAGCCACATTGACCTGGCATGAATATTTTGCTGATCCCTATTTAAAGTCTTTGATAGACACTGCGCTTAACAATAATCAGGAGCTAAATATCACTATGCAGGAAATCCAGATCGCTCAAAATGAAGTACGGGTGAGAAAAGGTGAAATCCTGCCTTCTGTAAATATTGGCGCTGCTGCTGGAGTGGACAAAGTAGGAAGATATACCAGTCAAGGTGCCAATGATGCCAATACTGAAATCAAGCCTGGAAAAGAAATTCCGGATCCGCTTCAGGATTATATGGTGGGAGCATTTGCAACTTGGGAAGTGGATATTTGGAAGAAGTTGAGAAATGCAAAAAAATCAGCACTGACCAGATACCTTGGAAGTGTGGAGGGTAAAAACTTCATGGTAACCAACCTGATTGCTGAAATTGCCAATTCTTACTATGAATTACTGGCTCTTGACAACGAGCTTGAAATCGTTCAGCAGAATATTGAAATTCAGAAAAATGCCTTAGAAATAGTGAAGTACCAAAAACAAGCGGCACGAGTTACAGAGTTAGCAGTAAAAAGGTTCGAGGCGCAAGTACTCAGTACCCAAGGTCTTCAATACGGCATACAGCAGGAAATCATAGAAACTGAGAACAGAATAAACTTTCTGGTTGGAAGATTCCCACAAAAAGTGGAAAGAGATCACCGGGTATTTACTGATCTGATTCCTGATATCGTGGAGTCCGGAATTCCTTCTCAATTATTGGATAATAGACCGGATATCCGGCAAGCAGCCATGGAACTGGCAGCCTCCAAAATTGATGTTCAGGTGGCAAAGGCTGATTTCTATCCATCGCTGGAAATTACTGCAGGTTTAGGCTATAACGCCTTTAACCCAGCTTATATCTTTACTACCCCACAATCATTGATTTATTCCTTGGCAGGTGAGCTTACTGCTCCTTTGATCAACAGAAATGCGATCAAGGCAAGATATCTTACTGCCAATTCCATGCAGATTCAGGCTATTTATAACTATGAACAAACGATCCTGAATGCTTATATAGAAGTAGCCAATCAGCTATCGAATATTAGCAATTTGGAGAAAACCTATGGCTTGAAAAATCAACAAGTAAATGCATTGACAGAATCAGTCGATATTTCGAATGAGTTGTTTAAATCGGCAAGAGCAGATTACATGGAAGTACTTTTGACGCAACGAGATGCTCTAGAGTCCAAGTTTGAACTGATCGAAACAAAAATGAAACAAATGCACGCCAAAGTGAACATTTATCAGGCACTTGGCGGAGGATGGAAATAGTTTATTTGATTAAAGGTTGAAACCCTATCCCAAATTAATCCTGGGATAGAAAACAGAAAACCCCTTCAGGAAGTGCCTGAAGGGGTTTCTTATTTATTGAACCTATTTATCACCCTGTAAAATAAGCATCCAGCTCAGCCATCATTGCTGACTTGTCTCTTAGATCATTGATGATTTTACCTTTTTCCAAAAGTACAATCCGATCACAGATTTCAGTCACATGATTCAGATCATGGGAGGAAATCAAAAAAGTTACTTTCGAGTTTTCTTTTTCCTGAAGAATCAGCTTTTTCAAACGGATCTGGGAACTTGGATCTAAGTTTTCAAAAGGTTCATCCAAAAATACTACTTCCGGATTCCCCATCAAT
>NZ_JAHEBC010000393.1 GCF_024642405.1 Algoriphagus sp.
CACCTCAATATTCTCTGGATAGCTTGATAATCGGGTTATAAAACTTCTCTGCTTATCCAGGTTTCGAACTTGATACTGCTTTCTCATAGAGGAGGATAAGCCGCTAAGGGCAGGAATATCGGAAAGAAATAAATCAGTCACTTCTATAAGTGCAGCAGTTGAGTCTGAATTAAACGCTTCTATTTTGAAAGAAGCCAAAATTGGATTGTAATTATTTGCTTCCACAGAAAGGTTAATAGGAAGTGAATCAGCGGCTACATTGTCAAAAGAAATAGAGCGAAGAATGATATTATTTTGAAGTCTTGACCAATGGATAACTTGTTCATTTGATTTTGAACCAGCTGTAGTATACCCGCCTCCAAGACCATCAGCTATTTTAGAAATACGACTGACTAAAAGCATGTCGGTATCTAACTTGTCAAAGGGAACTTCATAATAATTTTTGTCTCCTACCTTATGAACAGTAAATAGGCCATCATCAGAAATTGCTTCGTCTGTTACGATTTCACTGTACTTTTTGAAAGGGCTTTTCTTAACTGGTTTTGAAACTTGTGCTTGCGGAGCAGGGTCAGCATTTTTTTTCTTTTTCTTCTGGCCAAAGCTTGCTACACTCAGCAAGAGTAAAAAGACAGTAAATAGCGTAGTAGTTTTTTTCATCTCTAATTCATTGGTTTATGGTTAAAAATAGGTGGAGGGGGTAAAATAAAAAAGGAGTCATTTTCGGTGACTCCTAATTCTTAGATAAAGGGTTTGATATTGGTTTTAATTCAATTTTTAACAGGCTCTATAGTTTGAATGGATCCGTCAGACAAATGTGTCAAAGGAGCCATTTTAATATTTCTGAGATGGGTTTTGCCCGAAAGCTGGGTGTCATGATAAAAGATGTACCAAGCCCCTTCTACTTCTACAATCGAGTGATGGTTGGTCCAGCCTTCCACAGGGTTTAATACAATTCCCTGATAAGTGAAGGGACCATAAGGATTATCTGAAGTGGCATAAGCGATATAGTGAGTGTCTCCGGTTGAATAGGATAAATAGTAAGTTCCTTCATATTTATGAACCCATGCCGCTTCAAAAAATCTCTTGTCATGATCTTTAGCTAATATGGGAGTTCCATCTTGATTTAGGATTTTTATTTCAATTGGAGACTCTGAAAATTCTAGCATATCTCCAGTCATTTTTGCCATGATTGGACCTAAAGCAGGTTCGTCTTCAGCAGGAATTCCATCTGTTGGAGCTGGCCCTTTGTCATCAAATTCGTTATTTCTGTACTTCTGTAATTGACCGCCCCAAATACCTCCAAAATACATGTAATAAGATCCGTCAGAATCTTGAAATACGGAGGGATCTATACTGTAACTTCCTTTGATTGGTTCTGGCTGAGCAGTAAATGGACCTATTGGTGAGTCACCCACAGCTACTCCGATTTTAAAAATATCTTTTTCATCCTTTGCAGGAAAGTAGAGGTAATATTTACCTTCCTTTTCCGCAGCGTCTGGTGCCCAAAGCTGTCTTTTTGCCCAAGGAATATCTTCTACACCCAGCACCTTTCCATGATCAGTTATATCACCATCAGGCGAATCCATAGAATAAACATGGTAATCCATCATACTGAAGTGAGCCCCTAAATCGTCTTCAGGTACTTCAGATTCAATATCGTGTGAAGGATAAATATAGATTTTCCCATCGAATACATGAGCTGAAGGATCAGCAGTGAAATGATCTGAAATCAGAGGTTGAGAAAGATATTTGGAAGAGTTATCCGCTATTTCCGTTTGGTTGACTTCCTCAGTTGTATCTGACGATTTATTACATGATACGAGGCCTGTCAGAAGCAATAATAAAAAATTTATTCTCAATAGGATATTCATAATAAGGTCGTTTATAGGTCAGGGTTTTAAGATAAATTGAAATTAAAAAAAATCTTGAATTTCAAGAGGAATCTAAAGCCTTGTAATATGTTATTTTGAAAAAAACCATTAATCCAGATAACCTGCCTTTAGAGGATTTGCTATTTTGAAAAGAATTCCATTCAGTATATTGGAATTATAAAAACCCAATTTAATCTATTATGGATCGAAGAAAATCACTTAAAATTCTTGGTGGAACCGCAGTGGGAATATCAGGCTTGTTGCTTGCCGATTGGAAGTGGCAATTGCTTGATGGATTGACTCATCAAGGATTTTTTACTTCGAAAGAGGAAAAACTTATTTCTGCGATTGCAGATACGATCATACCAGCCGGGCTACCTCCTAAAACCCCTGCACCAGATGCCAAGCCTATTGGCGCTCTAAGTACAGGTACAGATATTTATTTGATGAAACTTTTTGAACATTGTTTCGAAAAAGAAGATCAGGATAAAATCAAATCTCAGCTTGCGGCATTGAATGAAAAGGGATTTTTGAATGCCTCTAAAGAGGAAAGAGAAGAGATGCTTTTGGCATTGAAATCATCCGATTTAGAAGAAGAAAAGGAATTTTTTGATTTGATGAAAAGTGAAACAATTACCGGTTTCACCACTGTCAAAGAAGTGATGGTAGGCTATCGAGATTATAAAGTTGCCCCTGGATTTTACAATGGATGTGTGGATGTAAATCCGACTGCTTAAATACCCAAAATAATGCTACAAGATTCAAAAGATAAAAGGACCTATGATGCAATTGTTATTGGATCTGGGGCCAGTGGCGGCTGGGCTGCCAAAGAATTAACAGAAAAAGGATTGAAGACCCTAGTCCTCGAAAGAGGAAGAATGGTCAAACATATAGAAGATTACCCCACAGCCTCAAAGGCTCCATGGGAATTTGAATTCAGAGGGGCTGTTCCCTTGGAAAAACGCTCCGGTGTGGGAGGAGGCAGATGGCTAAGAGAGGAGACCGCTCACTGGGCTTTGGCAGATGATGAGCAACCGATCATTCAGGAAAAACCCTTTCGATGGTTTCGTGGATACCATGTAGGAGGGAAGTCTTTGCTTTGGGCGCGTGCGACCCAGCGATGGTCTGATTATGACTTTGAAGGTCCAGCGAGAGATGGATTTGCAACTGACTGGCCAATCAGAGCAAAAGACCTGAATCCTTGGTACGATTATGTGGAAAAATTTGCGGGAATCGCTGGTGGCAAAGATGGATTGCCAGAGCTACCTGATTCGATTGTGATGCCTGGATTTGAATTGAGTTGTATAGAAAATTATTATAAAGATCAGCTTCAAAACAATTATGGAGATCGACATTTGATTCAAGGTCGATGTGCACACTTGACAGATCCGCAGGAAATCCATAAACAGCAAGGAAGAAATAAATGTCAGCATCAAGCCATGTGTAATCGTGGCTGTGTATATGGTGGATACTTTTCTGCCAACGCTTCTACTTTGCCCTGGGCAGAGAAAACCGGGAATCTAACCGTAA
>NZ_JAHEBC010000101.1 GCF_024642405.1 Algoriphagus sp.
ATGGTTCCAGCACTATACGTAAACACGTTGAGCAATAAGAAAGTCGTAGAAACAGGCATTCTCATCCTTGTCATGATCAACAAGACTATGGGAGCCGCCAATTGTAAGAAAACAAAGCTTTCCGGAGCTTTATCAAGTCCTTTAGTAGTTAGCCTTTCATAACTTACATCTCCTCCATAAGTAAACCAACTGTATGTTACTGTTCCAACAAATATCAATCCCATGAAAAGCCAAAGCCAATACCACTTCTTTTCCTGATTTGATGCAATAAAAGTACCGATAGTCTGAATACTATCGTTTGCTATGGCTGAATAAGCAGCCAAAGCAAATCCAAACCACATGGCCGCATAGTTATAGGGAAGTATTAGCCCAGCGATAGAAATTAAAATACAAATCCCAACTAAAAATTGTTTTTCTTTCTTGGCAAAATCAAATAAAGAGTAGGCTGTTTTACTTAATTTTTCCTGATTAATATTTTGGTCGAGATTTTTTTTAGCCTTGGCCATTTTTTTATAGGGTATTTGGCTGCAAAATTAATGAAGTTAAGTTTCCAACCATGTTAAGAAATTGTTAAGTAAGAACAAATTCTTTTTTATTACCTTCAGAATGCCTTGTAATTCGCAAAAAAATTTCAAATTTTGCGAATTATTTTAATGAAAATTTTGATTTTCTTTATCATCAGGCTCTGAAAGAAAGAAAAGTTTTATAGAAGGGGCGGCTAAATAATATGCCTGGAATGGAATTATATGATCAAGAAAAACCTGTAGCAAACAAAACCAAAAGCTTTATTTTAATGCTTTTGGCAATCATAATATTCATTTTTTCAATAGATCTACTGACAGTTGCTATGGGGCAACTTAATAATTCCGTAGCGTCTGAAATCCTAACAGCCACAAAAAATCCATTTGTAAGCCTTTTCATAGGTTTATTGATGACCGCTTTGATTCAAAGTAGTTCAACTGTGACTTCAAGTATTGTTGCGATAGTGGCAGCTGGGAATATGACCTTAGAACAAGCGGTACCGATGGTGATGGGAGCGAATATTGGCACTACTTTAACTTCTACTTTGGTTTCATTTTCCTATATCATGAAGAAAAACCAATTTAGAAGAGCTATTTCTGCAGGAATCCTTCATGATATATTTAATATCATCACCGTTTTTATATTGCTTCCTTTGGAATATTATTTTCGGTTCCTTTCCAATTTAGCACATAAAATTGCGTCTCTTTTTGTCACAAATGAAAGCTTTAGCGGATCCTTTGATTATAATAAGGTATTCACACGGCCTTTGACAGAATGGATTTCCGATACAATTCAGATTCCATTTGTTACATTGGTTTTAGCTATTTTTCTGGTATTTGCCGCCATCAAATTGCTTTCTTCTTCTGTTTATAAAGCTTTTGTAATAGATAGTTTTCAGGATATCAATAATTTCATTTTTAAGAAGACCTATTTGGCTTTCATTTATGGTATGTTCTTTACAGCAGCAGTACAATCCAGCACGGTAACAACTTCCCTCGTAGTGCCATTGGTAGCAAATAAAAAAGTTTCCCTAAAAAAATCCTTCCCTTTTATTATTGGCGCTAACATAGGAACTACGATAACTGCTGCAATCGCAGCATTCTATAGAACTGAAGCAGCAATCGCCTTGGCAATTGTCCATTTTTTAATAAATTTCTTTGGAGCATTAATTTTTCTCCCTTTTCCTGCTATTCGTAGTCTACCTATAAAATTGGCTTCTTATATGGGAAGGAAAACAGTGAAAACAAGATTTATCGGATTTGCTTACATTCTGTTGACTTTCTTTATCATTCCTTTTTTATTGATCTACTTCAGCAATAGCTAAGAAAATCTCTTCCTCCAAGCGTCCATCAGCTGTTTGGCTCCACTAGTTCCAATCCGATCCGCTCCAGCTTGGATTAGCTCTATGGCGAAGTCCAAAGTTTTGATCCCTCCGGATGCTTTTATTCCAACATGTGATGATAAAATAGTACGCATAGAAAGGATATCTTCTATAGATGCACCCCTAGTTGCAAAGCCTGTGGATGTTTTCACAAAGTCTGCTCCAGCATCTTGACAAATTAAACAAGCCTCCTTTATTTGAGATTCATTCAGATTTGCGGTTTCTATGATTACTTTTAAAACCCTTTCTTCTTCATGACAGATTTTGGCAATCTGAGCTATTTCAATTTTAGGCCAATTCATACCAGAATGAAAAGCTGTTTGAGACCAGACCAAATCCAACTCATCCGCCCCTTGTTTGATCGCTTCTTTTGTTTCAAAAACTTTTGATGCTGTATCCGAATATCCGAGAGGAAATCCAATTACAGTTACCAGTTGGATATCCTCATCCTTAATTTCCCTTTTTACCTTTTTCAACCAAAACGGCGGGACACATACTCCTACAAATTGTTCTTGTATTGCATCTTTTACAAGTTGATCCACCTCTTGACCTGTCATGGTCGAACGAAGTAAGGTTGATTCTAAAAATCTATGAAAATTCTTCATATCACTTTCAAGACTCTGAATTTACAAAGTCAGTCAAATACATAAATTCTAAGGTCAAATCCCCATCCCTTGCTATAGTGGCACCTTCCAAAATGGGTGAAACGTCTTTTGTCAATTCAGGAATAACCCATTTGATCAACTGATTCCCAAAATCCAAACTTGATTCTCTTGGCAATTCACAAGGGAGGTTATCTATTGCCATAACCGAAATGCTGGTTTGACTTCCGAAAGGATCTATTGCCTCACCAGTATTGCGATCAACATCGAAAACAGGTTCTAAGATATTTGATGTTTTAACCGTAGTAGGAACAGATCCGTCAATGTCACAGGAAATATCAGCAATTACAGATAGGGCAAAATCGGCATTATTTATATCCTTTAGCTCAAAAAGCCGAGGTGCCTCCGGATCCCAATAATGTGCAGAAATCAAAATTTCACCTTCTTCTGCGAATTTTAAAAAGTGACTTTCATACTTTTCTGGGAAGTCGTAAAATTCCATTTTATCAAAACCCCCATCAGATTTCCTTCTATAAAAATCTGAAGAATGTAATACCACATAAACCGACTCATCAAAATAATGATGCAAAAAATCGTGCGTGGAAACTTCTTTTATTTCAAGTGCATTAAGAATTTCTATCGCTCCCTTTCCAACCCTTCCTGATCCAGTAACAATTATTTTTATTGGGGGTAACTGTACGTTTTTTAGCTCTGCTTCCAATTCTTTTTTATCATAGCATTGGTAAGCCCTTTTAATATCAAATAACCCGGTTTTTTTTCCATAAGTCCACAGGGCATTATAGGCTCCTACTATTCCTGCCCATCTTCCAAAAGCAACCACCCGATTGCCGTTTTCATCTTTTAAAACTTCATAGTCCAAAAGTCTTATATTCCTCTCTAAAACTGTTTTTAAGAGCGGTCTATTATATTTTTGTTTTTTGATGGTATGAGAAAAAAAGAAATATGTTTTATCCGGGATTAGATGATCCACCGGAACTTCCTTGACTCCAAAAATCACGTCACAATCCTCTAAGTTATCCACTATTTCAACACCTGCGTTTTCATATTCCAAATTAGAATAACTTCGATCTGAACTGGATTGAACTTTAAATGAAAGTTTCCCATCATATTCAGCATGAATTTGCTTGATTTGGAGGGGAACAAATGGGGTTCGCCTATCAGGTGGATTTTTTCCTTCGCGGATAATTCCGATTTTCATAAAAATAAGGTTATCGGGTAATCAAATTATAAATGGGCTATTTACTATTAATTTTAAGCTGGAGTATCTTTTATTTCACGCACAGTTTTTTAGCTTCTGCCAAGTTAAAAAGAATATTAAAAGGGCGAATGAAAGATGGCTTTAAATGGTATCGCTTTTCTTATACTATTTTCTCCTCGCTGTTTTTTTTGGTTATAATGGTTCAATCCATCCTAATTCCTCCTAACAGGTTTTTGCCCCAGACAACACTGATGACCTATTTGGGATATATGATTGCGGCATTTGGTACGATCATTTTAGTAAAATCTACCAAACAAATTCAAATGAAAGAATTTTTAGGATTAGAAAAAGCCGAAGAATCCCCAAAATTGATTCAGACTGGTCTTTATGCCAGAGTCAGACATCCACTTTACTTAGGATTATTAATGATTTTTTTGGGCTATGTTTTAGTTTCGGCTCAATATACAGCTCTTATCCACTTTCTTTGCCTAATCCTATACTTACCATTTGGTATTTACTTTGAAGAAAAAAATTTGATAGGTCTGTTTGGAGAAAAGTACAAAGAATACCAAAAACAGGTCCCTACGCTTTTTCCACGATGGGGTAAAAAAAAGAGGGCTTAAGCCCTCTCATTTAGTCTATTCCTCGAAAATATATATCGAAAATCAGTACTGAATTTGCAGGAATCCTACTGTTGTTTTCAGCATCCCTATAAGCATAAGGAGATGGAATAATTATCCTAGCTTTAGTTTTTGGTCTAATTCGCCTAAATGCTATATCCCAACCTGTAATAACATTACCTGCTCCCACCACAAACTTAAACAGGGAGTAAGACGCCCCTTCCACGAAAATATCATTCTCTCTCGCGATTAATTCATTATTCGTATCGAATACTTTCCCAGTCTCCATTAAAGATCCAGTATAATCCGTGTATGCAATATTTCCTCCTGTAGGTCTAGATCCCTCACCTTCTTCCTGAACAATAATAATCACCCCACTTGGATCATGAATTCTATATAAGCTGTCAACTTGTGCTGTATCCAAATATGAAGCAATCTTAACACTATCTATTGCTAGATTTCCCTCTACATCATAGGCTGGGCCCGTATTAAAAGGATTATTTGGCTCACAACTTAAGAGAGCGAAGAAAAGTATTACTAAAGCGGGAACGAGTTTTTTCATTTTCAATTATTCAGTTGGACCAGCAACAACTTCGATCAGATCCATTTCGAAAATTAAGGGTGAATTAGCAGGAATTTCTCCGTTAGGGTTTCTTCCATATCCTGAACCAGAAGGAATGAAAATAGTAGCCTTATCTCCTTGCTCCATTTGAGCAACACCATATTCAAAGCCGAAAATCAAGGCTCCAAGACCAATTCTAAATCTTAAAGGGATATATTCTCTACCTGAGGAATAAATATTATTATCCCGGGCTACTGATTCTATAGAAGAATCGAATACTTTATTACTCAATAATTTTCCTGTATAATCTACACGTAAAGTATCTCCTAATTCAACAGGAATTCCACTTCCGGAAACCTCTTGCCAAATAATTCGGATTCCGTAGGTTGGATCATTATATTCCTTAACATTTGTCAAAGAACTATTTTGGATATAGTCTTCAATTGCAGCAACATCCCGGGCATATACAGCCTCAGCAGATTCCTCTTTATTGATGCAGGAAGCAAAAGATGCAACTCCTGCTATTAATGCAATTAGTGAATACAGTTTAATTTTCATTGAGTTGGTATAGTTTAAATATTTGTTCTAAATCTTAGCGGACTTATTTCTGAACATCCATTACCTCTACGTCAAAAACCAAAATTGCGTTTGGTCCTATCATACCTCCAGCTCCATTTTCTCCATAAGCTAAGGGAGAAGGAATCAAAAATTTACCTTTTGACCCGTTTTTCAATAATAACAATCCTTCATCCCAACCTGGAATAACCTGCCCCATCCCTACGTTCACTGGAAGTGGTTCATAAGGTCTGTTTGGGTTATATAAATTGTTTTCTTTTGCTAAATCTTCGATAGAGGTATCGAATAAAGTACCATCCAATAAATAACCAGCGTAGTTTACATACATCGTGGTACCTGGTGTGATTGGATCACCTGATCCCTCCTCTTCAATTACATAATAAAGTCCACTCTCAGTCTTATTCGCATTCAAACCCTTTTCCGCAACATAAGCTTCAATAGTTTTAGCTTCTTCTACTATTAGCTCTTTAGCTCCTTCTCTTCTCTTGAGCTCCTCTGCTTCCATTGTTTGGTTGAAAAATGTCTCAATTCCAGCCTGATCCATAATTTCAAATGCTCCAAGACGAACTTTTACAACATCTGCTTCTTCCAAAAAAGGAGGGAAATTTTCTCCAAAAATAATTTTTGCGGTAGACTCGAATGCGATGCTATCCCCTTTGCGAAGGTTCAGGAAAATCTCATCCATACCGTTGGTGGCAGGAATAGAGTCGTTTGCCTGCAAATAACCTGGAAATGGTTGAGTGGCTGTTGAGTAAATCACAGAATCATTACCTGTCGTAATTTCAAGATTGTACAATAAGAAATCTCCATTAGGAGCTTTTTCACTTCCTTCTTTGACAAAGGTATATTCAATCCCGTCTTTTTCTGTTACTTTTTTCTTTTGACAGGAAGAGATGATGGAAACGCCCAACATCAACACGATGATAGCCAATAGGCTTTTGTTATTTTTCATAAAGAATTTTGAATTTTCAACAATTAAGTAGGTGATTATTAGCTTTAGCTAGCTCCTACAGTCTCTTCCGGGAAAAGTGACTCTTGACATTCTTCAACCAAAGATTCGAATTTCTCAACAGTTTCTTTTAATCCCAAATTGGACTTTCCTCCTGATGCGTTTTTATGCCCTCCACCATTAAAGTATGTCGCTGCAAATTTATTTACCGCAACTTCACTGGATGATCTAAATGAGATCTTGATGCCATCTTCACGCTCAGAAAACAGAGCAGCTAATTTTATGCCGTCCAAAGATAAAGCATAATTGACCAAACCTTCAGTATCTCCTGTCCTGCTTTGATATTTTTTAAGATCTTTTTTGCTAATGGCGAAGTAGGCTGTGTGTAAATCTTCTCTCACCACTAACCTTCGACTAATCGCAAAACCAATAAATTTAAGTCTATTGACAGAATTTGAATCATAAATCCAATTTGCGATCTGAGAGCTGTTTGCTCCTAGATCTAATAATTCAGCAACAACCAAATGTACGTTTTTGGTCGTATTAGGATGCCTGAATCCACCCGTATCAGTCATAATGCCAGCATAAAGGCACTCTGCTATATCTTTATCAATCAAAGATTTATCTCCAAGTTTTTCGATCAACTCAAAGACAAGCTCGCAAGTAGCGGCAGCTTTAGTGCTGGAATATTCAAAATCAGCAAAATCCTCAGGATCCTGGTGATGATCAATATTAACTACATAAGCATCCGATTCTCGTATCATTTCCCCTAATTCATTGACTCTGTTCAATACAGAGAAATCAAGGCAAAAGATTATATCGGCTTCTTTTAACTTTTTGATTGCAATTTTCTGATCCTCAGGCTTGCTGAAATCAAGAACGTCATCGTTTCCTTTCATCCAATTCAGGAAGGAAGGATAATCAGATGGGGTCACCACACTTACCTCATGTCCTTTTTTGATCAAGTAGTTAGCAAGACCTAAAGAGGAACCCAGTGCATCTGCGTCTGGCTTCACATGAGTGGTAATGAATATTTTTTTGGGGGATGAAATTTCTTTCTTAAATGAGGCTAATGCTTCCATTCTATAAAATTCGCGGCACTATTGGCTCTAAGTAGGGTGCAAAGGTCATTAAATTTTTGACAAATCCCAACTCATGCATTTACCTGAAAATTAACCTTATATGGTATAAATAGTTTAGAATACTCGGAAGATGTATTTAAATACCCTATTTTTGCGCCCGAATTGAACCAATCAAAATAAGATATACCATGGCAGCAAACAAAACATTTACCATGATTAAGCCAGATGCTTTTGAAGCAGGCAACTCAGGAGCAATACTCAAAATGATTGAGGAAGCAGGTTTCAAAATCGTGGCAATGAAGGCTACCCAATTGACACCGGCTATCGCTGGAAAATTCTATGAAGTTCACAAAGAAAGACCTTTCTACGCTGATCTTTGCAAGTATATGTCCTCAGGACCAATCATTGCAGCTATTCTTGAAAAAGAAAATGCAGTGGAAGATTACAGAAATTTAATTGGTGCTACCAACCCTGCAAATGCTGCTGAAGGTACCATCAGAAAGATCTTTGCTAAGTCTATCGAGGCGAATGCAGTACATGGATCTGACTCTGACGAAAATGCTGAGATCGAAGGATCTTTCTTCTTTTCCCAATTTGAAAGAATAGGATAAAATTTATTACCCAATCTATTCTTGGAGCACCTCTCTTGAGGTGCTTTTTTGATTTTAGTCAATTCCTAACTCTCCAAAAAAGAGCAATTTATACATTTTTTCTGCTTTCATAAACCTTCAGGTTACCATTTTTTCAAACCCAATAGTTTTTCTCCTAAATCTGTCAATTCGGCTCGTTCATATTTTGTTTGTTCCCAGTTTCTTGGGTCTCCGGGGAAAGCATAACCTTCCGGAGCAATCCGGTTTTTCCAAGAATTAATTCGCCATTCTCTTAAGGCCTCATCACCTTCTTGAGCAGGCATCATAGAAATATATTGTGCAATTCTGACCTTATCCTCTGACCGATTTGGACGAATCCCATGTGGCTCGGAACTATTAAAAATTAACAAGTCTCCCGCTTCCAAAGGCACTTTAACAATTTTGTCCTCCAGTCCAGTCGTATCAGGCATGAAATGATTTCTATCTTCAGGTTGGGTTAATTTCCAGGTATCATAATTTTTAAACAACCAGGGAATACATTGAAAGCCGCCCATGTTTTCATCGGTTTGATCTGCCAATGCTAAAACTCCTTGCACATTTTGTGGCTTAGTTTCTGGATCATAGTCCCAGTGGATAAAACCTTTATATTCATGTCCTGGACGCATGGGAAAATTCAGATTAGCCCGATCAATGGTAACCCATAATTTTTCTGTTCCCCAAATATCAACGAACGCATCATATACTTTTTTTGTCTGGCGATTATTCCAGAGATGTTGATTATTGTATACCTCTACCATGCCAGTTCCAGTCAATTCTTTCATCTTCATTTCGGCTCGGGGAAGTGTATACCAAGTGTTTTTATCATCCGGATCTTTATCTTCAAAATCCCAAAGAAAGGCAGCCGTCTGTTTCGCTTGTTCACGTGGTACAGCATTTTTAATCACCACATATCCATATTCTCTCCAAAAATTCCATTGCTCCAAAGTCAACACCCCTAGCGTTTCTGCTGTCGCTTCTGTCCTAAGATTTACAGTACTACTTTTTGCTGTAGATGGGTTACCTGGAATATCATGATGTTGATTGTTTGGCTGCATCGTGCCGGTCATTGTGGGGTCTGAATTTTTCATGGTCTCAAATTTTTAATTAGACGTACACACAAAGTCAGAATTTCCTCCGTAGGTAATTTTATTATATTTAACTAAAACTTGTACGATATTGATATTTAGATACTTTAAGTTCAAATAATACTCTAATTTTTGTGAAAAAATATGAAAATTCAGCTTGAAACCATCAGTAGTCCGGATAAGTCATTCAGTATGATGTTCAATCCACGCTTAAGTGACTTATTCTATTGGCACTTTCATCCGGAGTATGAATTGGTCTATATCAAAGCTGCTACTGGAACCCGACATATAGGTGAACACATCTCCACTTATCAAGAGAGTGATTTAGTTTTAATTGGCTCGAATATTCCACATTTGAACTTTGACTATGGAATCAAAACAGACTATCAAAAAGTGGTTGTTCACCTAAAAAAGGAATTTGTTGAAAGTCATTTTCAGGCAATACCTGAATTAAATCCAATCCATAGACTATTTGAAAAGTCAAAGTATGGGTTGGTTTTTAAAAGCGAATCCAAAAATCAGATCGGGGAAAAATTATTTCAATTAGAACACCTGAACTCTTTTCAACAGTACATTCTCTTGCTAGAGGTATTGCAGGAACTTGCTGATAATTCAGCTGTTGAATTATTGCATGAGCAATCTTATCAAAATAAATTTAGCGAGAGGGAACAAGGAAGATTAAGAGCGATCTATGCCTATGTGGACAAAAATTATCATCAAAAAATAGAGCTTAGTGAGATCGCAGAAATCAGCAATATGAGCAAAGAAGCTTTTTGTAGATATTTTAAGAAAGCCAGCAAGTATAGTTTTATCGAATTTTTGAATCGATATCGAATCAGTCAATCCAAGAGGCTTCTAATGTCCGGGAAAACTGTGAGTGACGCCTGTTTTCTTACGGGTTTTGAAAGCCTTTCCTATTTTAATCGCACATTCAAAAAAGTGACAAATGAAAATCCCCGGGACTTTAGGAAGACGTATTTGTAAAAGAAAAAAATTACACATCGTCAATACATTCTGGTAATTATAAGAACTTGAGGATTAGAGCTGAAAAATACTTTCTCAATTTGACATACTTTCAACATAATATTTAAAAGACCTCAAATAATTTTCGATATTAAAGATATAAACGCAGTAGGCAATTTAAACTTGGGTTTTTACAAGTGTTATAGCACATTAAAAAATTGAAACCAATGGAAAGAAGAGAATTTACGAAAGGAATTTTAGCAACGGTAACAAGTTTTGCTTTAATGGACTCTCTTTTTGCATATAATGCCATAGGAAAAAACATTAAACCTCTAACAGACCATTGGGCTATTCAACTGAATGAATTCTGTTCTGATTTAAAAACAGATTCTATATCCACAATTCAATGGCAACAGAAAATTGTAGAGTTATATTCAAAAATTGAACTTGAAGAAATATTAAAGTTCATTGACTTTGAAAACCTATTGAAAGGATTTGAATATCCTGACTTAGGTGTTTCAACAAAACCGGTAAAATTCCCCAAACTTGATGGACTTCCTGAAAAGACTGTATTTATCAAGAAAATTTTTGGGATGAAGAAAGATAGAGCCATAATACCACACGGACATAGCAATATGGCTTCTGCCCATTTAATCCTTGAAGGTGAAATGCACCTAAGACATTACGAGAAAATTCAGCAAGATGGAAAAAACTTGATAATCAAACCCACGATTGACCAAATTTCATTGGTTGGAGAAAGCTCTTCCATTTCTGATGAGAAAGATAATGTCCATTGGTTTATCGCCAATACTGAAACTGCATTTACATTTGACGTTATAATGCTTGACTTAAACGACAAAAGTTACGACATCCATAATCTTGATATTTACGAATCAGAAGACTTGAAAAACGGAACGCTTAAAGTCCCAATTCTGGATGTTCAGACTGCTTTGAAAAAATATGGAAAACAACATCATTAAAAATAAAGCGTGCTACAACAATACCTATACGAATTGCCCTTCGGGACACTGCGCATAGCCGAGAACCGTTATAGCTAAGGCGGTCGGATAAAAAATCACGCCCATGTAAAGCATTCAATGAGAATACAAAACTAAAATCGCTGCCATGCATTTATAATTATTAACAATGAAAAAGTTGATAATATTTTTAGTAGTGCTGTTTTACTCATGCAACTCGGTAGAGCGTGGAATTGAAAAACCAGAGCAACTGAATGACGGAGTTGAGACAGGCACACCCCAAGAGGTAGGAATAGACAAAGAGTTAATTATGCGCATGACAGATTCCATCAATCTTGGAGTCTATCCAAACATCCATAGTGTATTAATTTTCCGAAATAACAAACTAGTTTACGAACATTATTGGTCGGGTTATGATGAGAATAGGGAAACAAATTTCATTGGATTCACCAATCATCATCGGGACAGTCTGCACGATATAAGAAGTATTACAAAAAGTATAATAAGCTCTGCAGTAATGATTGCTCTCTCTCAAGGGAAAATCAAAAGTCTAGACCAAGAAATATTCGATTTTTTTCCTGAATTTTCAGGATATGCAAACGATATAAAACAAAAAATCACTATCCGGCATCTGCTGACAATGAGTGCTGGTCTGGATTGGAACGATAGTTATAATGATTCTATGAAGATGGAATCTGTATCTGATACCTACAAATTAATTTTACGAAAACCTATGGTCGATTCCCCAGGGGAAACATTTGAATATCGGAGCAGCTATACTCAACTACTCAGCAGGATTGTTGAAAAAGCAACTGAAATGGATATTGAGGTATTCACAAAGATAAATTTATTTGAGCCGTTGGGAATAACAAATTATGTGTGGACAAAAGAGAAAAATGGATTGGTAAGTGCTTGGGCAGGTTTACGCATGCGTTCAAGGGATTTATTAAAATTTGGACTTCTCTATTTGAATGATGGTAAATGGAAAGGAAAACAACTAATTCCTGAGTATTTAATCAGAGAGTCAATAAAAACCCAAATCGTTACTGAGCCAAACTATGGTTATGGCTTTCAGTTTTGGACGTTAACTGAAACCTCAAAAAATCAAACCATATCTACCATAGAGGCATCTGGAAATGGGGGACAAAAAATTGAAATAAATAAATCTAAAAATCTAATTGTGATTATTACAGCTGGTAATTATGACAAGGAGAATCTTAATAAATATTCCTATGACTTGTACCTTGACTTCATTATTCCATCTATGATGAAACCTTAAGTAATGAATTGGTAGACAATAAAATTTAAGAGTTGTTTCGTTTGACTGTTCCATCATGACCTAATTCTCAAGGATAGACTGACATGGAGAACAAAGTTGACTCTTAGTAACAACACGACTCTATTATGTATAACAGTCTGACGAAACCGCCCTACCTACAACAAAATGCATAATCAAAGATGGGGTTCAGTGTAAATTTATCGTTTAGTTTTTCAAATTACGGTTGGTTCGTGGGAAAGTGAATCGCTTCGAAGACCTGCCAATGTTTATGCTCATACTTTTACGTCATATAGACTAACCAGCTGTTCAGGTC
>NZ_JAHEBC010000394.1 GCF_024642405.1 Algoriphagus sp.
GTAGGCCATGAATTCAAAGGAATTATTTTTCCAAAACTCACCATTTGATCAGTTCGGTTACCGGGTACCAAAAGGACATATTCCAAAGGTTCAATCCACACATCCGGGATAAGAACAGTTGACCGAGAATTTGACCAAGTCAATCCATACGTTCGTATGGGGTAATCTGCTAAGTTTAGCAGTTCCACATATTCCACATTTGGCAAGTCAAGATCTGCTTTTGGAGCTGGCATGATCTCATTGATCACCAAGGTTTTCGAAGGAATAAATGTTGGGTCAAAAAATTGAAAATCAATAAGAGTATCCTTAAGGAAATTCCCTTCTAAATCTGGAATTTGCAATACCTCTAGATTATAATCTTCTCCTTGATTTAAAGAGTTGGAAAAAGTCAACGATACAAGAGAATCCAGATTCAAGGCAACTGACTCTGGCGCTATTCCATTTAGCTTATAATTCAACTGAAAAACAGAGAAAATTGGATCCACCTTTTCAGAAAACTGAACCTGAATTTCATTCTCATTGAACCCGCTTACTTTAATAATTTTTGGAGGTTCTTTATCTTCTTCAACATCCCCAAATTCAAAATCATCCATTATCCAACGCGCACAACTTCCAGAACCTTGGCCATATTTAATTTCAAACTTCAAAAAAAGTTTGGATGAGCTTTTTAATTCATCTGGAATCTCCAATTGATACTTTCTAAATTCTTGATCCATATTTTGGAACTCTATTTCTGAACCTATTATTTCAAGGAAATCATAACCAGAATCCAATTCTTTAGACCAGGAGATATAAACTACGGCAGCTCTATTACCAGAACCATTTTGAATGGATTTAGCCCAGAATTGGACAATTGGGGATTGAAATTTTACTGGATTAAGCTCTATTATTAATTCCCCATCAAAGCTTGATATAGGCTGTACACCCAATGCATTTGATTGTTCCAATCCCAATCCTTTTGCTTGGAAAACTCTGGAACTCGAACTTCGAACCTCATTTCCATACCAATTGGGCAAAAACTGATTGGGAAAGCTCTCTATGGCAAATGTTTCTTCGAAACCTTGTTTTTGCGCGTAAACAAGAGAAAGGAAAGCCAAAAAGAAGTTTGACAGTATCAGCAAAAAGATAAACCTTATAAAAAGCAAAGATTTCACGGCTATGAATTAAAAAAGTAATAGTTAAATATAAGAATGAAAACCAAACTATTAGTAGGAACATAATGAAATTTTAATCTTGAAATGATAAAAATTTTAGCAGAATAACCTGTATATGAATCCTTAGCACTTACTTTTGTGCTTCCAAAATAAAAACAACCTATTAAAAACCAGTCTGATGAAATTAGCAGTGGTAGGAGCTACCGGTTTGGTGGGCTCCGAAATCCTAGAAGTGCTTGATGAGCACAACTTTCCTTTTGATGAACTTTTATTAGTAGCTTCAGAGCGATCTGTAGGAAAACAGATCGAATATAAGGATAAACAGTACACTGTAATTGGGCTTGCTGAGGCTGTTTCTTTGAAACCTGAAATCGCAATTTTCTCCGCGGGCGGCGGCACCTCTTTAGAATGGGCTCCAAAATTTGCCGAAGTAGGAACTGTCGTGGTGGATAATTCCTCAGCTTGGAGAATGGACCCAAGTAAAAAATTGGTAGTGCCAGAAATCAATGCGAAAGAAATAACCCCCAAAGATAAAATTATCGCAAACCCAAATTGCTCTACCATTCAAATGGTTTTGGCGTTAGAACCTTTGCGTCAGCGTTATGGGATTAAAAGAATTGTTGTATCTACCTATCAGTCTGTCACCGGTACTGGAAAAGCTGCTGTGGATCAAATGATGGCTGAGCGTGCCGGAGAGACCCCTGAAATGGTCTATCCGCATAAAATCGATATGAACGTTCTTCCTCACATTGATGTGTTTCAACCTAATGGATACACTAAAGAGGAAATGAAAATGATCAATGAGACCAAAAAGATCTTCTCTGACGATACGATCAAATTAACCGCCACTACCGTAAGAATCCCAACCATGGGAGGACACTCAGAGGCTGTGAATGTTGAGTTCAAAGAGGATTTTGATTTAGATGAAGTAAGAAAATTGCTTTCAGAAACACCTGGTGTGATTGTTCAGGATGATCCAGCAAATTTTGTCTATCCAATGCCAATTAATGCACATAAAAAGGATGAAGTATTTGTGGGTAGATTAAGGAGGGATGAATCTCAGGAAAACACTTTGAATATGTGGATTGTAGCAGATAACCTAAGAAAAGGTGCCGCTACTAATGCAGTTCAAATTGCTGAGTATTTAATGGAACATAAGCTAGTTTGATGAATTGGGAGGAATTTCATAGTCCCGAATTTCAACAATTTGTGCAGGATCATCTCAAGGAAGATCCTGCACTTTTACTTTTTAGGTTTCAGGGCAAAACTGATTTCGATCTAAAAACTGCAGTACAGCAAATTTCTGCAAGGCAAAAAGCATTAAAAAAACTGCCTTCTTGGACTTCCAATCCACAATTGATTTTCCCAGCTTCTATTTCATTGGAGCAAAGTTCCTCTGAGCAAACTGCCGAATTGAAGGCTAGAGGTAGAAAAGGCCAACTGATGATTGACCTCACAGGAGGCTTTGGAGTAGATAGTTTTTTTCTGGGAAAAAATTTCGAGAAAGCTATTTATTGTGAATATCAAGATGAATTAGCTGAGATAGCAAAGCATAATCTTGAAATCCTTGCTCCCAAGAAATTCGAGATCGTAAGCGGTGATGGATTGGATTTTTTGGGTAAATCAGAGAAACATTTTGACCTAATCTACGCAGACCCTGCAAGACGCGGAAAAGGCAATCAGAAGCTATACAAACTTCAGGATTGCGAGCCGGATGTGGTCAGCGTTTGGGAAATGATGAAAAGTAAGTCCACCTCTATTTTGCTAAAACTATCTCCTATGCTTGATATTTCTCAGGCGCTTAGTGAGCTTCCTGACATCCAAAAAGTGCAAGTAATTTCTTTAAAAAACGATGTTAAAGAGCTTCTTCTACACTGGAATAAAAACATAGAGAACTCCAAGCTCATGATAGAAGCTATTGACCTAGGCCTGGAAGAAACCAGTTTTTCATTTGATTCCATCGAAGAACAGCAAGCTAATTCTGTTTATGGAGAAGTGGAAAAGTATCTGATTGAGCCACTAGCTGGAATTCTCAAAGCCGGAGCATTTAAGAGTTTTGGTGCAAGATTTGGGTTAAAAAAACTTGATGCTAACAGTCATCTCTATTCCGCCTCTGATTTTCCAATAGAAATTCCTGCTAGAGTTTTTGAAGTAATCCAAGAAGTAAAACCCAAGAAGGGGGAAATCAAAAAGCTTTTCCCTTCAGGCAAGGTGAATGTGATCACACGAAATTATGC
>NZ_JAHEBC010000395.1 GCF_024642405.1 Algoriphagus sp.
AGAGATGGCATCTTATACTCAGCATCCTCAGAAATTATCCGATGAAAGAGCTCGCTTTTTCGAAGGTTGCCCCGAGTGATCGCCTTTTTTCCGGGAGAATTAGGTAAGTCAATAAAAGCCATATCAGGAGTGTGGAGGCTTAAACCGGCTTTTTGAGCTGCCAGATCAGGACCGTGACAGGCGAAGCACTTGTCCGATAAGATGGGTTTTACATGGATGTTGAAATCCACTGCCTCCGGCAATTCATCATAGGCAATTTGCACTTTTTCTGGTAGCTCAGGAGTGCAGGAATAAAAAATAAAGAGAATGCTTAATAGAATAAGAAACTTCGGATTCATTGCTAGAATAATCTATCTCTTAAACTACTGGAAATTGGGGATTATCGGAAATGGTTTTTTATGAAGTTGGAAATGTTGTGGGTTGTGAGTTGTCGGTTGGCCCGTCATTGCGTTTCGTTATGGAGAGCAGGGATTAGGGAAAAGGTATTTAGAAATGCTGTTGGTTGTCGGTTGTCGGTTCCGTCATTGCGCAGCTTTTTTTACTTCACATAATCAATCAAGAATCCGATCAATAACACTCCTATGGTGAATGTAATAAAACCCAGCATGTAAGCTATAAAGGCTTTTATATAGTTGAAAAACTTCTTCTTATCGAAGAATTGCCCAATTGCCCAGGCGATGTAAAAGATCCCCAATAAGAAACCCTTGTCTATTATGGTCATTTCAACCATACTGTCAATTATCCCAAATACCGAGAAAAACAGCATTCCCATTCCCATGGTAAAGCAGAGTAGGATTAGGATTTCAAAATAGTTGTATCCGTATTTTTTAAAGAAAATTTTGATCCAAAGGGCGATAAATAAGGCCATTATTATATTGGCGTAACCATAGTTATTTGAAACCCATTCAAAAATCAGCGAGGAGGTGGAAGTGTCTCCCTCTGAGTAGTTAACATAGCCATCTTCGAAATGTAATAGCCGTTGGAATAGGGTATAAATAAGTGAACAGATTATAATAAATACTATAGGTTTTACGATTCGATTTCTGTCCTCTAGAATAAATTCCTGTACCGTTTTCCCCGGCCGTAAGAGCAGTTCTTTAATGGTATATAAAATACCTTTGTCAAAATTGAGAACACTTCCAATCTCATTGAAAACATATTTTCTATCAATCCTATTTAATTGAATAGGCGCACCACAATTAAAACAATAACTGCCACTAAGTTTGGTTTCACATTTTTTGCAATACGCTTCACTTTTTTGATCCTGCATCCAGTGTTGTTTTAAACTTTATGTTTTGTTGATACTTCCTGATTTCTAAAGTATATAATTAGAGATTTAAATAAAATTTCTTTTGTGGTAGTTGTGGGTTGTACCGTCATTGCGTTTCCTTGTGGAGAGAAGGGATAAGGGAATAGGAGGTTGGAAATGTTGTAGTGGTTGTGAATTGTGAGTTGTCGGTTCTTGGATCTCGTACTTCGTCGATCGTACTTAGAATCTATTGTAATTAAGAGTCTTTTTGAAAAAGTTAGAAATGTTGTCGTTGTTGTGAGTTTTTAGTTATCGTACTTCAAATTTCGTACTTCATATTTATCTCCCTCGTATTGTATTTACACTTGGGTTTTCTAATTTGAGACGCATTAAGACCCCAGTCTATGAACTACTATAAAAAACATTCTTTCGCATTCTTTGCTCTTTTTTTGATTTTGGTTTCTTGTGATCCTAAACCAGAAACAGTTGAGGTAACTTCCCCTCCAATTCAAAAGCCCCGAACCATTGTCACCACCGATGGGGAAATTGATGATGTGGATTCATATATCCGGATGCTGCTTTATGCGAATGAATTTCAGATCGAAGGTTTGATTTATAGCAGTTCCATGTGGCATTACAAAGGGGATGGAAATGGTACACTTTTTACTTCAGAGATGGAAATGACCAAGAATATGTATGGAGCAAAGACGGATCTTCGTTGGCCAGGAGTGGAGTGGATGAATCCTCTTTTAGATGCCTATGAGGAAGTTTATCCCAAGCTAAACCAACATGCAGAAGGCTTTCCGACAGCGGATTATTTAAGAAGTGTGGTGAGAGTTGGGAATATCGACTTCGAAGGAGAAATGGAAGTGGATACGGAAGGTTCGGATTTCATCAAAGCCAAACTTCTGGATGAGAATAGGGAACCGATTTACTTACAGGCTTGGGGTGGGACAAATACCATTGCGAGGGCTTTAAAATCCATTGAAGATGAATATAAAGGGACGCCTGAATGGGAGGGGGTATATCAAAAAGTGATTGATAAAGCTATCATTTATGCTATCCTGGATCAGGATGCTACTTATAGAAAGTATGTTGAGCCCAACTGGCCTGATTTAAAGATTTTCTATAATTCCAGTCAATTTTGGTGTTTTGCCTACGCCTGGCAAAATGCAGTTCCAGAATCTCAGCACTTTCTTTTTGAAGGTGAGTTTATGGGAGATGAAATCATCAATAATCATGGCCCTTTACTTAAGCAGTATTATAGTTATGGCGATGGGCAACATCAAGAAGGGGATGATGAACATATCCACGGAGATCCTACCAAGTTGGAAAATGCGCAGTGGGGAACTTTCGGGGTTTATGATTTTATTTCTGAAGGAGATTCACCTGCCTACTTACACTTGATTGATGTGGGTTTAGATAATCTCAATCATCCCGAATGGGGTGGTTGGGGAGGTAGATTGGAGCAGTCTGCCGATCAACTGAATCGTTGGGAAGATGGTGGTGATGTATTGGATTATAATCCATTTACTGATAAAATGGATGCAACCTATCCTCAGATTAGATGGGTGGAGGCTATTCAGCAGGATTTCGCTGCCAGAGCAGACTGGTGTGTAATGGATTATGCAGATGCAAATCATTCTCCTGAGATAACAGCTATTACTCCGTCTCGTATGACTGCGAAACCCGGTGAAACTTTCACTATTGAAATAAATGCAACAGATCCGGATGGAGATCAATTGGAAACTAAATTTTGGATTTACAAAGAAGTTGGAACCTATGCAGGAGAGGCCACTTTAAGTGCTGATGGGATGAAAGCAACTGTGAATTTAGATGCTAATTCTATTGGTCAATTGCATGTAATTGCTGAGGTGAAAGATAATGGTGTTCATCCAATGACAAGATATCAAAGGTTTGTGGTGGAGGTGAGGTAGGAAATGTTGTCGAGGTTGTAATTGTTCCACCAATTAGCTATTCATCATTCACCATTCGAAATTAAAAAACATTTCCTCCATCCTATTCAAATGGTTCAGTTGGGATTTTCAATCCCGAACTTTTATCATTGATTTCTTTATTCAATTTTAAATTTCCTTTTTCTTCAACGTCCTTTTGGCTTGGCCCAAAAGGACCAAAAATCCA
>NZ_JAHEBC010000396.1 GCF_024642405.1 Algoriphagus sp.
TTCGTTTTCGGAAGGAGTTGTCAATCATCTGAAAGATTGGATCAATCGAGGGGGTACAGTAATCTCCATGAAATCAGCAAGTCTTTGGTTAAACCAAAAGGGAATAATAACAGAGACTATGGTTGAAAAAGGAGAAACCACAGATCCAAAAGAACTTCCATTTGCAGACAGGAGTGCGTTTGAAGGAGCTAAATCAGTAGGTGGAAGTATTTACATGGCTAAATTAGATTTAACTCATCCGATCGCATATGGATACCGAAGAGAAATATTACCGGTCTATAGAAACAACTCGATTTTTGTACAACCCAGCAAAAATAAATACCTGACTCCTATTCGCTATACCAGTGATCCTTTGCTAGGTGGGTATATTTCTGATTCGAATCTTGAGCTATTAAAGCAAAGTGCAAGCTTAATTATTTCGCCAGTTGGCAGAGGAAGAGTAATAAATTTCTATGACTCTCCAAACTTCAGAGGAACTTGGTTTGGCACAAACAAACTTTTCTTCAATGCAATTTTCTTTGGAGATAAAATGGATTAACAATTTTCAAAAAATAGTGAAAAAACCACCTTGAAATTCAAGGTGGTTTTTTTGTTGGAAGTCCCATGAATATCTACGAACTAATCGTAGATATTTTTAAAATTTTTTATCTTACATATGTCAAGGTAATAATCCCTGCCAATTTTCCCATTGGAGTATCCATTCCAACTTCATGTTTAGTAACCAATTCTTTTCCAGTTACTGAAACTATTTCATAATAGGTCTCTTCACCATTTGCATCAACTATAAGTTGATTATCATTAAACTTCCATGTTCCAGATCCATTCACATCACCTTGAGCGGAAGAAATTGTCACAGTACCATCCTCATTCAATGCTAAATTACTTCCTTCATGCAAAGCTCTACCACCTTCAATCATTGCCGATAGGTCAGGGCCTTCAGTTTGATCGAATTTAAATTCAGTCCCTTTCCATGTTCCAGTCAAATCTGCCTGAGAAATTGCCATGTTACAGGAAAAAAGGCCAATCATCAATATCATCAAGGGTATACTGAATAGGAGCTTGTTTTTCTGAATTGACTTTGATTTTGTTTTGTTCATCATAATGATTCTTTTTTTGGTTTGAAATTGATTAAAATTATTCATGAATTGAAGTCCACAATCTTGGCTAAGTTGTTTAAGCAAAAGACGGGAATAAACAATGGGGGAATAGGTATTTGTAACTTCTTGATCAGCCTGAAATTCATGGATTTCACGAAGTTGTTTTTCTAAAAGATAGACAGCCGGGTTGAACCAAAAAATTGATTTTACCAACTGAAGAAACAATACATCCCAAGTATGCCCTTTACGGATATGAACTGATTCATGGAGTATGATCTGGCTTAATTCAGAACTGTTATTTTGAAAATCAGGAAGTAGGATATAATTGAAAAATGAGGCCGGAATAAATTTTTTGTTAATGACAATCGTAAATCCTTCAAAACTTTTTCTTTCGGAAGAAGAAATTAAACTAAAGGTTTTAAATACTCCAAAAGCTAATTTTGAAAGTGAGTAAACTACCCCCATTACATAAATGGCGAGTGGAATAAGAAACCAATTAAAAGCTTGTAATTCCTGCGCTGCCACCACATTACTTAATTGCCCATCCACCCACAGTAAAGAGGAATTAACAGGCCTTAAAGAACTCTCAGTGAGCCATTGAAAATCAATAGATAGCATTGGCAAAAAAACTGCGCCAATTAGAAGACCAAGTAGAGTAATCCTGCTCCAAGAGAAAAATGTAAGCCCTTCCATCATCACTTTATAAAACAAAACAACTAGTAGGATCCCAAGACTTCCTTCTAGCAAATATGTCATTAAGAAATTCATCCGATTATTTTTTCTCGTAATTGTCAATCATTTTCTGGAGTTCTTCCAACTCCTTTTCAGATACTTTCTTTTCCTTCACCAAAAAGGAAAGTACATTTTCTACAGAACCATCAAAGAAGTTTTTCATCAAAGTATTAAAGCTCTTTTTTCTGTATTCGTTTTCTTGAACCAGGATAAAATACTCGTTGGTTTTCCCGTAAGATTTATGGCCTAAGTATCCTTTTTTTTCAAGTACTTTAACCGAAGAGGCTAAGGTAGTATAAGGCGGTTTTGGCTCAGGCAGCTGATCAAGAACATCCCGGACGATCGCTCTTTCCAGCTTCCAAAAGATCCTCATGATCTGCTCTTCATTAGCTGTTAATTCTTCCATGATTTAAAGGTAAAAAAGTCTTTTGCTAAAACCTACGATTTATTCGTAATATCACGACATATTCGTAATTTTTAACATAAAAAAGCCTCTAGATTATTCTAGAGGCTTTTCAAGATATATAAAACCATCAACTAAAGCTTGTATCGGATGGGTAATCGCATTTGGGCTCTTACTTTTTCACCCTCATTCTCTCCAGGTTTCCATGAAGGAAATGAATTAACAATCCGAAGAGATTCTTCGTCGCAACCACCACCGATTCCTCTTAAAATTTCCGTGTCCGAAATTGAGCCATCTTTATTTACTATAAATTTGACCACTACGGTACCTTCGATCCCCTTTTCTTTGGCGGAAGCTGGGTATTTCAAATTGTCTCCTATGTATTTAAACATAGCCTCCATCCCTCCTGGATATTCAGGCATTACTTCCATTTCCATCAATACTCCTTCTGAAGTTTGTGCATTTACATCAACCGCGCCTATGTAAAATGACATGAGTAAGGTAAGGGTAGTTAGAATAATTGGTTTAGCGTAAGTTTTCATAAGATTTATAGATAGATATTTTGAGTTCAATATTTTCAATTATGTAATATCAATTGGATATTGGAATTTCAATTTCCCCAGGAAATTCAATCATAACATTACTTGTTGGTTTCGTTTCCGCATCTGATCCACCCAATTTAAATCGGATTGGCACTCTCATCCTGGTTTTAACAGCTCTTCCTCTTTGAAGTCCTGGTTCCCAAGTAGGTGAATTTTCTATTACTCGGATAGCCTCTTCATCACAACCTCCTCCAATACCTCTTAAAATATCTACATCGGAAATGGATCCATCAGTATTTATTACAAAAACGGCAATAACTGTTCCTTCGATCCCCATCTGCCTTGCCTGAGAAGGATAAGTTAAATTAGAACCTAAATAAGAATTCCAACCTTGCATCCCTCCTGGAGGATTTGGTTGCTCTTCCACTACATCAAAAATTTCATCTCCCATTCTTGCAGTAATATTTGAAGGACCTATTGCCTTTGCCTGCTCACCCATTTGTGTTGGACCTTCAATTTCCTCTTGTGCATTAGTTAAGTCACAAGAGAACATAAAAAACATTAATCCCACTATTGGTAGAGCCATAAAAAAGCGAATCAATT
>NZ_JAHEBC010000397.1 GCF_024642405.1 Algoriphagus sp.
ATTTCATCACCTCCACAGGTTTAAATCTAGATAAATAGATAGCTGGATAGATTCCTGCCAGTAATCCAGTAATCAACCAAACGCCAAGCAAAATGAGTATAACATCGGGTTGAAATGAAAGTGCTAAGGTTTTCGAAGTTACTTGATTGAAAAATGGCTGTAGCACATAAGATACTAGCACTGCCAAAACCACAGCAAACAAAGTCAGCACCAAAGATTCTGTAATAAATTGGCCAAAAAGTCCACCTCGGCTTGCACCCATGGATTTCTTGACACCGATTTCTTTCAGCCGGCTCATGGATCTGGCAGTGGTCAAATTCATGAAATTGATACAGGCGATGATCAGGATGAAAATAGCGATGACGGAAAAGATTTTCACATAGCTGATTCTACCACCTGCAACTTTTCCATCTTCATAAGTTCCGTATAAATAGGTATCTCCAAATGGTTGAACAAAGACCGAAACATTAGATTCTGCCTCTTTATTTTTTATAAAATCGTTGACTTGATCATTAAAAGCATCTACATCAGTTCCTTCTTTCAATAAGACGGTTGCGGTAGCATTGAAATTATCCCAGTGGGCTCCTTCTCCCAGCATTTGCTTGAAAAATGGGAATGCCAATAAAAAATCAGGCTTAATAAGATCTAATTTCCCGAAGTCCTTGTAGACCCCCGTAACTTCCACTTCATTGTTAAAATCAAAAACCTGCCATTTTAAAGATTTGCCTAAAGCCAATTGTGGGCTTCCAAAAAGTTTGTTGGCCAGAGTTTCAGAAATAGTAATTGCATTAATATCAGTTAAGGCTTTTTCAGGATTTCCTGAGAGAAAATCCACATCGAAAATCTGGAAATATTCCTGATCTACAAAAAAACCATCACCATTCATTTTGGTCTCTCCCTGCTCGAAAGCAACTCCTTCAATAAAAGGGGAAATAGCCGTTGCTTTATCGACTTGTGACAATTCCGCTTTCATAGCTTCTGCCATCTCGGCAGGAGTATAAGGAATAGTGACGATTCCTGTGGAGTTATCATGATTCGTCATCACAGTGTAAATCTGATCTATCTGTGCGTGATAGCGATTGACACTCAATTCATCTTTGACCCAAAGAAGAATCAGGATAACGGTCGTTAAACCTATTGTCAGTCCAAAAAGATTGATCGCAAAAATATGCTTAGACTTCATAAAACTTCTGAAGGCCAATAGGATCTGGTGGCGTAGCATGTTGTGTTGGTTTAGTGGAGGGTTTTAAACGTCATTGCGAGCAGAGCGAAGCAATCTTAAAAATCGAGACTGCTTCGTTCCTCGCAGTGACGTTAAACGTGAAACTGCTCCCTGATATTCTCAGTCACCACTTTTCCATCGAATAGGTTAATGGTTCTGTGAGCATAGTTAGCATCATGTGGAGAGTGAGTTACCATTACGATAGTAGTTCCCTCGTTATTCAATTCTTCCAAAAGTCTCATTACTTCTTCACCGTTGGTAGAATCCAAGTTACCAGTAGGCTCATCGGCAAGGATTACAGAAGGCTTTGCTACTATTGCTCTTGCGATCGCAACACGCTGCTGCTGACCACCGGAAAGCTGCTGCGGGAAGTGATTTCTTCTGTGCATGATGTTCATTCTAGTCAAAACTTCTTCTACTCTTGTCTTGCGCTCGTCAGCAGGAATCTTTAAGTAAAGAAGTGGAAGCTCCACGTTTTCGAATACTGTTAATTCATCGATCAAGTTAAAGCTCTGAAACACGAATCCGATATTTCCCTTTCTCAAGGAAGAGCGCTGTCTTTCAGAGAAATTGGCAACTTCATTGTCTAGGAAATGGTATTCACCAGCATCTGGATTATCCAATAAACCAAGGATATTCAACAAGGTAGATTTACCGCATCCTGAAGGACCCATGATGGCAACAAACTCACCCTTTTTGATTTCGATCTGAATGCTGTCCAAAGCAGTAGTTTCTACTTCCTCCGTGGCATACATTTTTCGGAGATTGACGGTTTTGATTACGTTTTGCATATTTTTTTAAGTTGTAAGACGGGAGACCGAAGACCGAAGTAATTTGATCATCCACCTGTATTTGATTGTTTTTAATTTTTAAGATAGGAGACCTAAGAATCAGGAATCCATCTTGAATTATTTAATTTTATTTTTAAATCCTATTATCATGTTCATCAGATTAAAACAATCTGAGTAAAGTTTTTCAAACTCTGGCTCTTCTATATACATTCTTCTTTTTGATTTATGTAAACAAGTAACGACCTCAGCCAAAGACCTTGATGCGTAACCAATAAATCTAATTTGCTCTGGGTTAGTTTGTCCTACAGATCCCTCAGCGATATTGAGTGCAATAGAATCGGACGACCTTCGAATTTGACTTGTCAAATTATAAATCTCATCTTTTGGAAATTTTTTAGAAACATCATAAACCTCTTCCGCCAAATCCATGGCCTTTTGCCAAATAATTAATTTCTCGAATTTGAAGCTTCCTTTATACTCCATCTATTTTTTTATGCTAAAATTTCATTTCTCAGGTTTTCCATCTTCTGTCTCCCGTCTCCTGTCTTCAGTCTTCAGTCTTCAATCTAGTTCAAATCCAAAATCTCATTATCTCCAAAGTTTTCATATCCCGAAACGATGACTCTTTCTCCTTCTACCAACCCTTCCAGCACTTCATAGAATTCAGGGTTCTTTCTTCCTAGTCGGATATTTCTCTTTTCTGCATTTCCTGCTGAATTAAGAACAAATACCCAGTTACCTCCGGTATCTTTGAAAAATCCACCTGTAGGTAAAAGCAAGCTTTGTTCAGAATCTCCTAGTTCAAGTCTGATTCTTACGCTTTGTCCTCTTCTGATTCCGCTTGGGCTATCTCCGGTAAATTTCATATCAACTTCAAATCGTCCGTTGGTAATCGTTGGATAGATTTTCATGATTTCCAGTTCATGATCTACCCCACTCAAAGTGAATTTCCCTCTCAAACCCTGACCAATTCTTGGCAAATACAATTCGTCGATCGGTACTCTTACTTTAAATTCATCCAGGACATCAATCTGACCATATCGCTCACCGGAATTGATTGCTTGCCCCACTTCGATCTGTTCCATCGCCAATTGACCAGATATAGGAGCCTTGATCACCAAATTATTCAGAATCTGCCCTACTCCATTTAACGAAGCATTCATTCTGCTTTCTGACTGGCGAAGCTGGGCTAACTGATAAGATCTCGCTATTGAATCACTTCTGTAAGAAGCGTAAGTCAATTCCTTTCTTTTAAGGTTGTATTCATATTGTTCTTTCACTTCTTCGAATTCACGGTCAGAAACCAGCTTTTTCTCATGAAGCTCTTTAAATCTTTTGTATTGTGGCTCGAGTAAGCTG
>NZ_JAHEBC010000398.1 GCF_024642405.1 Algoriphagus sp.
AAGCTTCATTTTTTCATCCTGTTGATTCGATCTGTAGGCGATTTTAGTTCCGTCATGAGACCAAACTGGACCTACATCATTTTGATTTCCTTGCGTCAAAGGTCGATTTTGAGTTCCGTCGATATTTGAAATCCAAAGGTTTGAATAGTCTCGATCGGTCATGATATCTTTGAAATTTCTGACATACACCACTTTTGTTCCATCAGGGGAAATACTCGGATTAGTGACGTATTCCAGATTGAAAATATCCGTTAGTTCCAGATTGGTTTTTTGCTGGGCAAATAGCTGTGTACTTACCAGTAGCACAAAGGCTGCAATTAGATAAATTTTGGTTTTCATATACCTAGGATTTTAAATAAATGGATTGGGTTCGTGGTTTTTAAGGCTAATGTTAAGATGGGTTCTGATACTGAAATTATTGAATACTTTTCTCATCGTATCGTGGATTTGTTTTGGGAAAAAGGTACCCTACTTTGTATTTGGCCTGACTTTAAAATAGTTAAGAAGATAGTAAATCAAGATCAGAATGACGAGAGAAATAAAAACTCCCTGAATCTCTTTCCAAGGTAATCGCGAAAAAACCCATGCAAGTGCTATCAAGGCAAATGTGCCGATGAAATATCCTCCTTTGACTTTAAATACTTCCGGACTAGGGTTTTTATCCTCTCTTCGAAATTTGAAAAAGGCCAGAACAACCCCAAAATAAATTAGAATAGAAGTGGCGGTAACCAAAATCAATAAATATCGAAAACTTCCTGTACTGGCAATTACTAATTCCAAAGTTGCTAAGAAAAGAATTGCTATGGCTGGGGTTCCATGTTTGGGATGAAGTTTGGCAAATACTTTTGGTAAAATACCATCCACCGCTCCAGCATAAAGAATACGGTTTTTAAGTAAAAAAATAGAGCTAAATGTACTCCATACTGCGATAAATGAGACAATAAGAATCAGGAGAAATCCAGTATTTCCCGCAAGATTTTTGGCTAATTCTGCAAGAGGAGCTTCTTGATTTTCGATCAAAGCCTGACCAAGAACTCCCTGAACTGCCAAGTGAATAAGACAGAATATCAGTACCACACCAAAAATTCCAATCACGAATCCTATAGGCGCTGTCCGCTTCGGGTTTTTCATTTCCCCACCAATGCTTAGGGCTAATTCACCTCCTAGAAATGCAAATATCAAGAGGAGTGAGGCTTCTCCAATTTTGGAAAATTCGGGAAATCCTTTCCAAATAATATTATCCAAATTAATTGCTGAAAGGCCAAAGATCACCAAAGCAAGAATTGCCAGAACTTTAGTGAAGGTCAGTAATTTTACGAAGATCATGCTGTCCTTAATTCCTCGAATGCTGAGCAAAGAAATGATTCCTAAAATCAATGAGAAAAAAAGGATTCTAGCCCAATTTTCCTGAAGAAGGGGAAATGAGGTAGAGGCAATATCTGCCATGGCGTTTAGTAATGCTGCACAGGCCAAAACACCTACTCCAAACAAATAGAGAATATTAGCAAGAAAGCCTGCCAAAGGCCCAAATGCTCGTTCTATGTATACGTACATGCCCCCTGTATCTGAAACCCTGCTACTTACTTCCGCGAAGCATAACCCAAGGGCTAAAAAAATCAACCCGCAAAAAATATATGCCAGAATACTTCCATTTCCTAAAATCACAAATACCAAAGCAGGCAACAAAAAAATCCCGCTACCAATAGAGATGCTAAGTACATTTGTCACGACACTTAAAATACCGATTTCTCGCTTGAGGCCAACCCTTTTTTCTTCCATCAAGTCTTCATTTTTTTAATTGGGAATGTGAAAATTAATCAGTTTGATGGATTTGTTTTTTTGGTTCTAATAGCTTTAACCATGAAATAAATTACTGTTAGAGCAACAAAAAAAGCGAGCAGTCCTGTTTTCTCATATCCAGACAAATTGGAAAGGAAAAAGAGGATAATGGCTGCCGAAAGTATTGGAACAGTATTTCCAAATGGAATTTTGAAATCTCCTGGCTGGGAAGCTTGTTTCTTTCTCAACCAAATCACCGAAAGACAAACTCCAAAATAGACTAACAACATACTAGCTGAGGCAATGACCGCCAATTGACGGAATCCCCCTAAAGCTGCAAGTGTGAATCCTAGACCAGCATAAAGTAGGATGGCTAAATAAGGAGTTTTAAATCTAGGATGGATAGCTGCTAATTTATCAATTGGAATTACACGATCACTTGCCAATCCAAATATTACTCTTGGCATATTTAGGATTTCCCCGCTAAGCATCCCAAACATAGAAATTCCAGCTCCGACTAAAAGAAAGCTATACCCGATCGGACCAAAAACAACATTTGCCACAGCTGCCAGCGGGGCTTCATTAAATTCCGGTAATTGACTACCCATAACTCCTTGGGCAACTGTCTGAATAAGTACATAGAGAATTAACACAAAGAGAATCCCAATGAAAATAGCTTTCGGGACGGTCTTTTGAGGATTTTTGATTTCTCCTCCAACTGAAAGCCCTGCATCTCCACCTTGAAAAGCAAAAAACAAGATTAAACAAGCCTCACCGAATTTCTGGAAAGTAGGAGCTGATTCCCAGTATAAATTGGAAAAAGAAACATCTTTCCAGCTAAAGAATATTAAAAGTAAGATCGGAGTAAGCTTCGCAATGGTATTGATTTTTACCAAGCCAATTCCTTGCTTTACACCCACGACATTAAGGAAAGCCAAGCCTGAGAAAATGACAAATAATAACAGAAATCTATTGACAGGATCGGTAAAAACAGGGAAAGCCAATCCCACTAATTCCACCAATGCATTGGCGACAGCAGCATCAGAAAAAACACTTCCCGTAACCATAAATATGGCTGCCAAAAACCCAACATATGGGCCAAAAGCAGTTTCTACATAAGCATATCCACCTCCGGAACGGGTAATTTTACTACCCGCTTCAGCAAAGCAAAGCATCACCAAGGCTATCAGGAATCCACAAAATAGGTAGACAATTATTGCTGAAGATCCTATGATTTCGGCTACGATTGCTGGCAAAACGAAAATTCCAGCACCAACAATGATGTTAACGATATTTGCAGAAAGCCCCCAAACTCCTATTTCTCTTTTTAAACCCGTTTCGTTTTCCACTAGTGTTTTTTGATTTGAGATAAATTATTTTATTCCATTTAATGTGGCCTTCGACTCCGCTCAGGCTGACTATTCATAGCAACTGCAAACCTACCTACGGCAGGCAAGCTACGACTGTGCATTGCTATTGCTTACAGGGACTTTTCAGCTTTTTCATTTTAGCTTTCAGACTTCCTTTACCACTGCTTACTGCCCTACCTCCGGCAGGCAAGCTGCGACTGCCTACTGATTACT
>NZ_JAHEBC010000399.1 GCF_024642405.1 Algoriphagus sp.
GTGGTTGCTGTGGTATGGCTGGAAGTTTTGGATACGAGGCTGAACATTATGAAGTTTCTCAGCAAGTAGGGGAGTTGGTGCTATTTCCTGCCGTAAGAAAGGCAGACGCTGAAACAATCATCGCAGCCCCTGGGACTTCTTGCAGACATCAGATTGCCGATGGGACAGGCAGAAAAGCCAAACATCCTGTGGAGATACTTTGGGAAGCAATCAATCTTTGAGCTGTCATTTCGAAGAAGGAATGGCCCAGAATTCTCTTCGAAAAATTCAAAACACCAATTCACTTTTGAAAAAGGAGAATTTCTTTATTAATAGAGTTTGAGCATGGGGAGTCTCAAACTGTGGAGATTTTATAAATATTCAACCGAAAATCTTTCGTGCTAGGTATTCGATACACCTTGCTGCCAATCTTGCAGTAGCTTGATCTTGGTCGTATTTGGGGTTCAATTCGACTACATCAATTGAAATCAGTTTTTTGCTTGAGGCAATTAATTCAAATACTTTGAAAGCAATGTCCGGACTAAATCCCATGGGCGAGGGTGCGGATACTCCTGGTGCAAATGCGGAAGAGAATCCATCAAGGTCAATGCTTAAGTATACTTTATTGACCGAGTCTAAAAACCAAAGAATTTTCTCCTGAATGACTTCCCAATTATTCATTCGGAAATCCTCCATAGCCATCCACTTGGCATTCACTTGATCGGCTGTTTCAAAAAGCGATCGGGGATTCGCAGCCCGTTGAATTCCCAGACAGAGGTAATGAAATTGAGTAGGGAACTCTTGGCTGAGTTGGTAAAACGGCGATCCAGAATGTCCTTGCCCATTTGCCAATTGTCTGAGATCAAAATGTGCGTCCAAGTTGATGATTCCAAGCTTTTCATTTTTAGACTCCAAATACTGATAGATCCCTCTTCCATGAGCCAACGCTAAATCATGTCCACCTCCTAAAAGAATTGGGAAATGCTTCGAGTGGAGCAGCTTACAAACAGTTTCCGAAATCAAATCATGACTTGCCTCCATCTCCTCAGAAACGGTTGAAATAGTACCATAATCAAAGATTTTGGAATTTTCTTTTAGGTGAAATGCTAATCCTCCCATCACTTTTCGTATCGCATTTGCACCTTCAGCAGTCCCTAATCTTCCTTGGTTTCGTCGGACGCCTTCCTCTCCAGCATAGCCTAAAACTCCTATTTTTCGGACTGATTGATCATCGTCTATTGCTAAATCATTTAATGCAATTAGTGCCTGATGCCAGTATTGGATGGATTCAGCTTTTCTTCCTGTCCATAAGGAGGGATCTGGGTTTTGATGGAGTTGAGTCATGTTTTTTTAGAAAAGTTGATCTAAAATAGCTTCTTCTACTAAGTTAGCCATGGTCACTTTTAAATTGGGACTCCGGTCCATTTCGCGTTGGATGGCTTCTTGTGAACCTGGGTTTCTTGCCCATGCTCTTCTAGCAATTCCATTATTGACATCGTAAAATAGCATGCTTTTTAATTTTTCCGAAGCTTCAACGGAGCCATCCAGAACCATTCCAAATCCGCCATTGATGACTTCACCCCAGCCGACTCCGCCTCCATTGTGAATAGAAACCCAAGTAGCTCCTCGAAAACTATCTCCGATGACATTTTGAATAGCCATGTCAGCGGTGAATCGGCTTCCATCGTATATGTTGCTCGTCTCTCGGAAAGGGGAATCCGTTCCACTGACATCGTGATGGTCTCTCCCCAAAACAATTGGTGCAGAAATTTCGCCAGTTTGGATCGCTTGGTTAAAAGCTTCTGCGATTTTAGCCCTGCCTTCAGCATCGGCGTATAGAATCCTGGCTTTTGAACCTACTACAAGTTTGTTTTGCTCTGCTTCCTCGATCCAAGTGATGTTGTCTTGCATTTGCTGCTGGATAGAGGCTGGGGAATTGGATTTGATTTCTTTCAAAACTTTAGCAGCAATCTGATCTGTTTTTTGCAAATCCAGCGCATCTCCCGACGTGCAAACCCATCGAAAAGGGCCAAATCCATAATCGAAGCACATTGGTCCCAAAATATCTTGAACATAAGATGGGTATCTAAAATCAATTCCATTTTCTGCCATCACTTCCGCCCCAGCACGTGAGGATTCCAGTAAAAAGGCATTTCCATAATCGAAGAAATAGGTTCCTTTTGTTACATGACGATTGATAGAAGCAACTTGTCTTCGAAGACTTTCCTGAACCTTAGTTTTAAATTGTACAGGATCTGCTGCCATCAAGGCATTGGATTCCTCGAAACTTAAGCCCACAGGATAATAACCTCCAGCCCAAGGGTTGTGAAGGGAAGTTTGATCCGAGCCTAATTCCACAAATATATTTTCTTCATCAAACCGCTCCCAGACTTCTACAATATTCCCAATGAAAGCGATGGATACCACTTCTTTGGTTTCTTTGGCCGTTTTAGTTCGAGATACCAGTTCATCCAGATTTTCAACCAACTCATCTACCCAACCTTGGTTGAATCGCTTTCGTGCGGCATTAGGATTTACTTCTGCGCATATTGTAATACATCCAGCAATATTCCCTGCTTTTGGCTGGGCGCCACTCATGCCGCCTAAACCTGCTGTCAAAAATATTTTTCCATTCGGGCTTTCTCCTAGTTTTAACTTTTTTCGGAAAGCGTTCATCACTGTGATCGTCGTACCATGGACTATCCCTTGCGGGCCAATGTACATAAATGATCCTGCTGTCATCTGTCCATATTGGGTGACCCCAAGTGCATTGAATTTCTCCCAATCATCTGGCTGGGAATAATTTGGAATCATCATTCCATTCGTGACCACCACTCGTGGTGCATTTTTCGAAGAAGGGAAAAGCCCCATTGGATGTCCAGAATAAAGATGCAAGGTCTGATCCTCCGTCATTTGAGCGAGATAGCTCATCGTAAGTAAGTATTGTGCCCAATTTTGGAAGACGGCACCATTTCCACCATAGGTGATTAATTCCTGAGGATGTTGTGCAACGGCTGGGTCTAAATTATTCTGAATCATCAGCATAATTGCTGCCGCTTGCTTGGATTTTGAAGGATAATCGGCAATAGGTCTTGCAAACATTTCATAATCTGGCTGAAATCGATACATATAGATTCTGCCGTAATCTTCCAATTCTTTTAAAAATTCAGCTGCAAGTAATTGGTGCCAATCTTTTGGGAAATATCGCAAGGCATTGCTTACTGCCAAGCGCTTTTCGTCAAGACTTAAACTGTTTTTTCGTTTGGGAGCATGACTCAATTTAGGATCCTGCATTTTCTCTGCTGGAAGGGTATTAGGAATGCCTGTGATTAGTTGGGTTTTAAAGTCCATGGTATGAATATTAATTGGCTTCGAA
>NZ_JAHEBC010000400.1 GCF_024642405.1 Algoriphagus sp.
TCTTGCTTCCAGAATTGGAAATAATTTGCCAATTAAAGTTCCTGGCCCTGTAGTTCAACGGATAGAACAAGCGTTTCCTAAACGCTAGATCTAGGTTCGATTCCTAGCAGGGCTACTTAATTGATTTAAGTAATAGGAATAATCCTTTTTTGTGATTTTATCCCAACTTTACAGTGGAATTGATTAGTAACCCAAAGATTTTTCATTCACTTTTTTGCTTCATGAATCTTCTTCATGATGTCAAATGACCCCGAGAAACCATGTTTTCCTCTTGAATAGACCATAGTGGTTCGAATATTGGTGTGCCAAGAACTTATCTGATTTCTTCCTCAAATTTCCCATGTATTCCATATGGTTCGTCAGGGTATGCCTCTGTCCATGTACTGATATGTTGGAATTATCATGGCTTCACAGATTCGTTTCAATACTATTATAAGGGGTTCTGGCTCGATGGATATGGTACTCCTGTTTACTTAGCTTTAGTGCTGGTTCCCGGAATTGCATGGCCTATTATGTTAAGGAACGGAAAGCCATTTTAATAATTTTCGATTTGAAGGGGGACAATATCAGGATTTATCTCCTGATCCAGGATTTTTTCTACGAAACAGAGTCTATGATTGTTTGGGATGAAAAGATTTAGCACAAAAAAATAGCCTATTAGGCTTTGCTCAAATCTCTAATGACTTATTAGGCTAAAAACTATAGCGTTTTTGAATCCTAAAAGCCCATTCGTTTGAGAAATTCATCTTTTTTTGATGGGGAGATACTTACTTGCTTATTGTTATTCATAACAATATATCCACCTTCTGACCTCACATATTTTTTCACTTCCTCAAGATTGATCAAGAAGCTATTGTGAACTCTCATGAAGGAATGTCCTTGAAGGATATTTTCATATTCCTTAAGGTTTTTACTAACGAGAAGTTTTCTTCCATCTTGTAAATGAAAATGGGTATATGCACCGTTAGCTTCACAAAAAAGAATTTCTTTGGAAGGGATAAATTCCACCCCCTCTGAGGAAGAAAGTGAAATTTTGTGATTTTCAGAAGAATGGGACTTAAAATTATTGAGAAGGTTTTCAAGCAATTTTTGTCGATTTTCATTTTCGCTTAATTGAAGTGCTTTTTGAACGGCAGCTTGCAATTCCTCCATATCAATGGGTTTAAGCAAATAATCAATAGAGGAAAATTTGATAGCTTTAATTGCATAGTGTTCAAATGCTGTGGTAAAAATCAGATGAAAATCAAGATGACTCACCCGCTGAAGAACATCAAATCCAGTCCCTGTTTGTAATTCAATATCCATAAAAACTAATTCTGGTCTTAATCCAGAAATTTTGATAACAGCGTCTTCGACAGAACTAGCCTCTTCTAATAAAAGAACTTCCGGACAATATTCCCGAAGAAACCCTTTTAAGGTTTCCCTGCTATGAAATTCATCCTCCACGATGATTGCTTTAAGTTGGGTTTTCATTGTTTGGATAATTTAATGGTTACTCGAGTGCCTTCCACGAGGTCGTCTAGTTGAATTTGGGGTTGTTTTTCCCTATTAATTAGTTTTAGCCGTTCTTCTGTTAAGGACATTCCTCTCGAAGGCCTATAATCAGTTTTTTTAAGCTCTGCAGAAGCTTTTCTACCTATTCCATTGTCCTCTATTTCACAGCGGATTGCTTTTTCTTCTTCAAAAAACCGAACCACGACCCTCCTTTCACCCACCCGTTTTGGCATTAATCCATGTTTAATTGCGTTTTCAACGAAAGGCTGGACAATTAACATGGGCACTTCATAAAAACTCAAATCAAAATCTGATGGGGTTTCAATTTTATAAGAGAAAGCGTGGTCAAACCGCAAGGATTCTAAGTCCAGATAAACCTTTAATAATTCAATTTCCTTTTCGAGTGTAACATGGACATCAATTGAATTCTCCAAAACCTGTCTGACAAACTTGCTGAATTTACTCAGGTAGGAGAGCGCGGCCTCTTTCTGTCCGGAGGAAATCAGATGTTGGATAGAGCTGAGGCTGTTGAAAATAAAGTGGGGATTGATCTGGGCTCTTAGCGCACCCAGTTTAGTTTGGAAAGCCTCTTTTTCCACTTGGATTTTTTGCTGACTTATCAGCTTAATTTTATAAGATAGCCCCAAAGCGAAAATGGTACATTCGATCGAGGATCCTGCCACCATGTAATCCAAACTCATCAAAAACATAGTCATCAAGGCACCGGTCGTGAAAATCAACGTAGCTGCGATTACGAAGTATTTCAATTTGTTAGGGTATTTGACCCATAGGTATCCGATTCCTATAAAAGAAAACCCTGCCATGTAATAGCGTTGAAAATCCATCAGTTGAGATTGAAAAATGCTGTATGGCTCTAGGAAAATCAAGTAGGAATTTACCAAGATCAGAACCGCTAAGAGCCAAGCGTTGAAAAGGACAAATTTGTCAAACTTTGGTAAATGATTAGAAAGATCCAGAAAATTCCGGACAAAAAGGGTGTAAAAAAGATTGATACTAAGCTGAGAAACAGTGGTTAGCCAGTAGAAAAAATAAAGCTTATTGTATCCGAAAACCGATGCTAAATAAGGGCTAAGCTGGGAATAGTAGATTAATTGAAAAAGTAAGAAAATGCCATAGTAGAGGTATTGCCTTTCTCTCATATAGAAGAATAGGATGACATTAAATACCGTCAAAACTGCAGCTACTCCTAAAAAGAAAAATGCCAACACCTGGCTTTTGAACGAGTTTTCACCTATGAAGCGAGAAAATATTTCATGGGATTTTGGGTCTGAAAAACGGATGGTTTTAGTATCTAAATCTGGTGTCGCCCTGAGAAATTTGGCTTTGATAAAAAATGAAGAATCAGCCAATAAATCATGAGTAGATACCTTTACAAATTCAAGACTGTGCAAAGTGGCCCGGTGTAAATCATTTTGAATAAGTCGGGTAAGGTTTAGAGAATCTACCGTTCCATTTGGAAAAAAATAGAGGGTGGATACCTCCAGGTTTCCAGGATAGATATAAATCGAATCATTTTGATTTAAGATTTCTAAAAATGGCGAAAAGTCCACTTTAAGCCAGTATTCTTTAGTCCTATTAGCGATTCCTAATGGCTCCGCTTGATTAAATATTCCCTGGGAATTTAACCTTATCATCTGGTCAATTTTGACAGCGGAATCAAAGGCTACGATGGATGGATTGATCGGTACCTGAAAATGGTAATTCTCATCATTTTGCCATGCAAATGAAAACTGAAAAATTCCTAACAACAGTACCGTAAAAAATAGCCTCATTCGTTGGATAAGTTGGGTAAAATCAGGTTGACATATTTACAATTAGCCGTCCCTTTTGGGCAAGCTT
>NZ_JAHEBC010000401.1 GCF_024642405.1 Algoriphagus sp.
GTTCCGGCAGCAGTTCTAGTAATGGTTCTTTCCAATACGTCGCCAACTTTAACCTTTGTCTTGTCGCCAGTCCAGCGTTCGGTTACACTTAATCCATTGGCCACCAACCATTCATTTTCAGTAAACTTCGAAGGAATAGGTTTGACTTTTATCGTTTTTTCTTGTGTTTTGACGATATGCTTTTTGCCTTTATATTCCCCAACCGCCGGCGATTCCACTTGAATATTCAAGGCAGGAAAAGTAATATCCTTATCAGAGTAAGGGAATACATGATAGATCAGCTGCACGCCGGCAAAAGTTTGATTGCTTTCTGTTAAGGAAACCGAAACCGGTCTAAAATAGACTGAAAAAGCTCCATTTACTTTTATATTACCCAAATCCAAACCAGTTGTAAACCAGGTAGAAGTGTAGACAGAAATCGAAACCTGAACAGGTTGTCCCACATAGGTGCTGCTACGATCCACAGAAACTTGCGAGAACAGCTTTTGGGCCTGCGTTTCTAAAGATAAAAACAACAGAATTAGCGTCATGCAAACCGAAAATACCTTACCAATTCCTCTCATTAGCTTTTGGTTTTAGGCTATTCTTTTTTACTTGAAATTCAAACTTTCGCTTCAAAAAAAGCGATGGATCATCATCCACTTTTCGCATCAGCACTTTACTATTATCCTGTTGCATTTTCGCATTAATATCTTCGGGGACTTCATCAAGTTCTTTTCCTTTTCGTATGTCCGTATTTACCGTTTCTTCCAGTCTCTGCTTTTCCATATCCTCTTTCGTAGCTTCCTGACCTCCACCTCCTAGATCTTCAGGGCTGTCGTTTTGGATATTATTCGCCTGATCCGTTTGCTCTGCTTCTTGTGCATCTTCGGGATCAACTTCATTTACCCCAGCAGCTAATTGCTCCATCATCTGTTGATTTTGTAGTGCTTGGTCCATAGTTGGATCGAGTTCCACTGCTTCTTGAAATGCCCCTTTTGCTGCCACAAAATTCCCGTTTTGATAATATGCCAAACCCAAATTATATGCGCCGTATGCAGAACTATCATTTTGGAATTCCTGAATTGCGGCTTCATAATCGCCTGCTTTGAAATAGGCAACTCCTTTACGAAGCGGATCTTCGAATCTCTCCGCAGCAGCCCTATAATCTCCAACATTGAGGAGTTTTTGACCCTGAAAATCCTTTGTGTACCAAAGATCCTCAAATGTCTGTTCTCCAGAACAAGAAGAAAATAGAATCAAGACCAATCCATAAAGCACCCAGCCTTTTCGAAACCAAAGTAACAACAAAACTGCCATCGGGATAATCAATAGAAATCCAGCATCTCGCCAATCATCTTTCTTTTCTTCAGGTTTTTCAGTGAAAATCAGATTCTTTTTAATTGCATTGCTGATCAATTCCACGTCACTCTTATCCAGCGTCAGCCGATTCACCATCACACGATCAAGTGAATTCAATTTCCCTAAAACTGCTTCATTTAGTGCTGACACAATAACTTTTCCGTCTTTATCTTTAATTGTACCACGCCCATTTACATTCGGAACTTCTGAGCCAGAAGGTGTATTGATAGGTAAAATCTCTACGTTATTTTGGGAATTTTGAACAAAGGCACTGATCAAATCAAACTCAGCATTTTCTATATCATCTGATAAAATCAAAACTGTTCCAGGAGCATCCGTCACTGACATCAGGGTATCTGCCAATGCTAAAGCATCGGATAAATTAGATCCAGGAAAAGGCATCACATCAGGACTCAAACCATCGATATGACTCGAAATAATATCATAGTCCCGGGTTAATGGCACGATAGTATGTGCCGTTCCGGAAAAGCCAATCAAAGCTGTTCTTGCTTGCGGATTCTCTTGTAGAAGATCACTGATTTTAAATTTAGCACGCTCCAAACGATTTGGCTGTAAATCGGTGGCCAGCATACTTTGGGACAAATCTAAAATCAACACCAGCGGAGTTTCCAGTTTTTGTCCTGGTACTTCCACTTTTTTCCAAGTTGGCCCTGCCAAACCCAAAACCCCCAAACTCAATGCGAAAAATCCTATAAGCTGCATCCAGACTTTTACACGCTCATTTCCTTTCTGAATCACAAATGGCCTCAGGTGAGGAGCTATCATTTCCTTCCAAGTCACTTCCTGCCGAATACTCAGCAGGCCAATGATTAGGATCAAAATCACAGGCACAAATCCCCATAAAAAAATAGGTCTCAAAAATTGGAATTGATTCCAGTCTATTGGAAATAACTCATCCAATATAAGCCTCCTTTCTATTTTGTCGAGAATTTCGAATCAACTGAAATAGACTTTGGAAAAACATTAAAATCAATAATAAGCCCAAAGCCGCACCCAAAGGATAATAGTAAAGCAAGGTAGTTGGACGGTTTTCCTCCTCTTCATATTCTATTGGCTCTAGCTTATCCACCTCAGCATAAATTTCCTCAAGTCTATCCTCGTCCTTTGCCAAGAAATATTGCCCGCCAGTTATTTCTGCTATGTCAATTAGCGTCTTTTCATCCAGATCAGCACCGGCACTTGAAGGATCTCCGATTCCAATTGTATAAATCATTATCGAATCCTGCCTGGCAAGGTCAGCCGCGTCAAGTGGCAAAATATCCAAACCAGCATCCACTCCATCTGTCAGTAGAAGCATAACTTTCGTTTCTATCGTATCCTTGTCAAATAACTCAACTCCCTTTGTGATCGCCTTTCCAATATAGGTCATCTGTCCAGCCATCCCCACATCTGCTTCTTCTAAAAGCTGATCCACTGTCTGCAAATCTGGAGTAAATGGAGCCTGAATGTATGCGCTGCTCCCAAAAAATATTAAGCCCATTCTATCTCCTTCTCTTTTTTGAATAAACTCATGCATCAAAGCTTTCACAGCATCCCATCGGCGAACTTTCTCACCCTCGATCTCCCAATCTTTTTGCGCCATACTAAATGAAATATCTGCAGCAATCAGAAAATTACGGGAGGTCTTTACCTTCATTTCTGGTTCCCCAACTAACTGTGGAGACGATAAAGTAGCCAAAATCAATATCCATACTAGCATCATACCAATCCAGTTGAGAATACTCCTACGTCTGACGAATGCGGATTTTCGTGGCTTTTCTCCTGTATAATCAAAAACCTTCGCATAAGTTGGCAGGCGCAATGAGGCAGATCGAATACGTAGTGAAGGAAGAATCCAATAGACCAGGAATGGCAACGGTAGCAGGAAAAAGACCCAAAGGTGCGCTATTTCAAAGTTTGCTGGCATGTGTCTTTATCCATTTTTGGGCATGAGACATAATTTCTTTTTGCACTTGGGCATCAGGTAA
>NZ_JAHEBC010000402.1 GCF_024642405.1 Algoriphagus sp.
ACTTAGTAATCGTTAAAGTATTTCCAGAAACAGCGGTAGCATAAACTTTTAAAGGTTGAGTAGCGGGACCTGTAATAACATTTCCTTGTGCATCAAACTTAGATCCATGACAGGAACAATTATAGGTTGAATTGGCAAAACTCCAATTCGTATCACATCCAGAATGGGTACAAACAGAGGTAAGTGCTATGAATTCACTTCCAACCTTAGAAACCAACGTTTTACCCGCGGTAATCAATAACCAACCTCCATCTGTATTTAAGTCCTTTTGAATGGTAAGGTCTATCGTGATGGTATTTCCAGATACCGCAATTCCTGTACCTCCTCCAGATCCCGGATTCATAGGAGTGCCACCGTTGTTTGTGGGTTGCATATCATCAGAATTCGTACATGACGTAAAAAAACCTATCCCAAACATGGTCAGGGCTACAGACAAACCTGATTTCTCAATAAATTCCCGTCTTGATTTGGTGAGTTTGCCCGATTGATTAGTAGGTAATTGATCCATAGCCTTCATATTATGTTTATTTGTAAACACATACGAGACCAAGTTGTTATTTGGATTGAAGTAAATTAAAAAAAATGAACAACCTCCTTGATATAAAAATATTTAATAAACCTTTTTACCAGTTCAAATTACTTAGAGGATTTACTGAATTTGAAACTGAAAAAATTCTTAAAAATGCTTTCGGTTTAGAATTTCAGAAAGAACAATGGCGTCTTTTATAGACTGAGGATTTTTTAACAATTCTGCATAACGATTTCCATTCTCTACTTTTTTTTCATAAGCCTTTAAACCAATATCTGTAAATTCTAATTGAGAAATAGGAACCGCTTTTTCACCTGCAGTTTTTGCTTTTTCATAAGCTCCATCGTAATAAGAAATCTCATCATCTGCTGTTTCTTCATACCATTTCTTTTTAACTGGCTCTGGCTTGATTTCTTCTACCTGTCTTTGCTGAACCCTTGGTTTTGGAGCTGGTTGTGGGCGATTTGGGTTTTGCGCTTCCCGGATTTCTCGCATCAAATCTTCAAAAGTCGTGGGTCTAGAAGGTTCATTCAATTCCCTTTCCGGACCTTCATTGTCCCCAGATTTCTTTTTCTTACTTAATTGGTAAATAAAGTAGCCTATGACTGCAACGATGTAGATGATGTTTCCTAAATCCATGAATGGAAGTTAAGGGATTTTTTTGAAAAGTAGGAGGAATTGAAATGGTTGTTGATTGTTTAGAGATTAGGAGGTTGTGGGTTGCGAGTTTTATGTTGTCATAGTTGTATTTGTTGAAAAGAGGAAATTTGCAGATTAGAAGTCTGAGTTATTCTTTTATTTCTATTTAGGATTAGTTAATTCTTAGAAGGTTTGTTTATTGGAGGTCTCCCTTAAACTATCCGGTTTTTGAGCTGCATGGAAATCCGTTAAGAAAATCAATTAGCCCCGAACTTGCTTCGGGGATCCATTGATTTTTAGGATTTACAAAAGCGAAAAAATCAAATCGTAACGGATTGAGATTTCACTCAAATATGTGGCCGATTTGAAGGAGAGTTTAGGGAAAAAACTTTTGGTTACTTTTGGTTTCAAAAGTAACATTTAAGTTAACTCTAAAGCTATATAAACTTATCTGCGATTATCTTTTATCCATATTTCATGTCCTTTTGTCTTGATACAAAAGGACCAAAAAATCAAGACACAGCAAAGCTTCAACCGCACTTGCCTTACGCACACCCCGCTGCTGTGTCCCCCTCCCGCTCCACCAAAAAACAATTCTTCTCAAATTAGAATTCAATTAAATTAGGAACTCTTCAATTTTAATGATCATAGATCATCCAAATCCTTGGACAATCTGCCAAATGATCTTATTTTGTTTCTTTATTTCAGATGAACAAATAAGGATGCTGCTCAGTAAGCTGGAGATCAAGGGATTTAAGAGTTTTGGTGATAAAATGGTGATTCATTTCGATAAAGGAATCACAGGTGTTGTAGGGCCGAACGGTTGCGGGAAATCCAATGTGGTAGACGCCATCCGCTGGGTGCTGGGAGAACAAAAAACCCGGATGCTCCGCTCGGACAAGATGGAAAATGTCATTTTCAATGGCACCAAAAACCGGAAGCCTTCCAATTTAGCTGAAGTCTCTCTCACTTTCGAAAACACCAAAAACCTCCTTCCAACTGAATACACGCACGTAACCATCACCCGTCGTTACTACCGCTCCGGAGATAGTGAATATCAAATCAATGGCGTCACTTGCCGATTGAAAGACATCACCAATCTTTTTATGGATACGGGGATCAATTCCAACTCTTACGCCATCATCGAACTAAAGATGATCGATGAGCTGCTGAATGACAAGAACAACTCAAGAAGAGATCTTTTCGAAGAGGCAGCAGGAATCTCCAAATTCAAAAACCGAAAGAAAGAAACTCTACGAAAACTGGAGGATACAGATGGAGATCTGGACCGGGTGGAAGATTTGCTTTATGAAATAGAAAAGAACTTAAAGAGTCTCGAAAAGCAAGCCAAGCAAGCAGCGAAGTACTTCGAAATCAAGAAAGAATATAAAGTTGCCAGCATCAACCTGGCCAAGAAAAGCATAGAGAAATACACTTCTGCCCTTCTGGCGACCAATCAGCAGATCCAGCAGGAAAGTGATAGAAAGCTACAAATCCAAACGCAGATGGCGGATCAGGAAGCTTTGCTCAACCAGCTCAAAGCAGATCTGATAAGTAAAGAAAAACTCCTGGCTTCCCGCCAAAAGACACTTAACGATCACGTTAACAAGATTCGAACCTTCGAGTCGGAAAAGAAAATCAAGAATGAGCGTTTACGGTTTTTGGAAGATCGTTCCCAAAAACTCCGAGAGCAGATTGACGCAGATCGTAAGTCCAACGAGCGGGCAGGGTTTTCTATTCGCTCCCTAAAGCATGAGCAGGAATCCGCAGCCAAAATGCTGGCAGAAAAGGAGCTTATTGTCGATGAACTTCGTGATGCCTACGAAAGCCAAAAAAAGATCCACTCAGAGCATCAGCTCAAGCAGAAGACTTTAACCGCTTCCTTCGAGCAACTGAAGGAAAAGGTATACCAACTCGGAAAAGAACAGGAAATCAAACAAATCCAGCTTTCTACACTAAAGCAGGAACTGGAACGAACTTCCTCCGATGATTCCTCTCAGGAGGCTTCTTTGGTAGATTTTGAGGAAAAGCTGATCGAACTGAAATCTGAACTTGATACAGCGACCCAAGCTTTCGAAGTCATGAAAGCCAAGCAGGAGGATCTGGATCAAAAGATCGAAGATACCAATCGCGTGATTGAAATGATCCGTGAAGAATTGA
>NZ_JAHEBC010000403.1 GCF_024642405.1 Algoriphagus sp.
TCTTTGTTTTCAGTAATCTTAGGTAAAGGGAAAGCCCGGCTAGGTACTGCGTTTTCAGGATGAGTATTTACTTTACCATTAAGTCCAAGCCAAAGATTTAGATTTTGGTTTTCAGTAAAAAATTCATTTAACCTAACCGATTCAGGCTGAATCGAAAATGCAGACTTCTCCCCTTCCCAATCAATCATAAAAGGTTTTCCAACTTGATTCCAAGCCAAATCAATAAAGGGTTTTAAACTGAAAATTGAACGGGAAGAACTTAAGTTCTCTTCACCCCATTTGGTAATTTCTTTCTCTACAATTCCACTTAGGTCAACCTGCATGCCCAATAGGTTTAAATTAATTTGACCTCCAAGATCAACTAACTCAAAATTTTTGACGGAAATACTCCAATCAGGATTGATGGTAGGATTTACAATAATGGTAGGAGTAATGCTTTCATTTAAGGGAAGCTTAGATTGCAAAAAGCTTCCAAGACCTCTTTTGGAAAGTCCCAATTCTCCTTGAATTTTTAATGGTAATGTCAATTGAATTCTTTGACTATCTAAAGTAGCATATGTAGGATAACCATTTCTGCTTAAAAGTAATTTCCCCTCCACATTTCCCATGGAGAGATTTTCATCATCTATTAAAACCTGTGGGATTGCCTGATTAATGATTCTATAAAGTGTGCTTTGAGGAACTTGAACCGGTACATTAACAGAAGAAAATGCAGGAGGTGCAGTTATATAAGGAGGAATTTTATCTGGGTTAAATGATTTACATGAAACAAGAAAAAATAAAGCTAGGTAAAGGATGGGTTGCCGCTTGAACAAAATGGTTACGAATATTTTCATTTTTTAAATTTCCTTAATTAATCCGGGAACTTTATCTTCCCCAAAAATATTGCCCCTTTATAAAAGGAACGAAAATGAATTGGAATAAATTAACTCAACCTAGCCAAATTGAAGATATCAAAGCTTTAAGCGAGGATATTCCTGTGATGATATTTAAGCATAGTACTCGTTGTTCTTTGAGTAGCATTTCCTTGGATAGGCTCCTAAGAAACTGGAAGGATGATGATCATAAAAATATTGTACCGTATCATTTAGATATTATTGAAAATAGAGAGTTATCTAATAAAATAAGTCAGGAATTTGGCATACCACATCAATCTCCACAGGTAATAGTCGTGAAAAATGGAATTTCGGTTTACGATAACAGCCATTTTGGAATTTCCTATCCTGAAATCATGGGTGTAATTAAAAATTAATTAAATTTTTAAATCGTTTTTTAGCCTTTTATCCTTCGAATTCCCCATTCTAATTTTTCTTGAGTCGCGCACTAAACCTTTGGTATTTTACTTTGGTCAAAGGAGTAGATATTTGCGCAACTATGAGAAATATGATTAAATCCTTTTTAGCTATTTTTTGCTTGATGCTCGTCATGGACGTGTATGGACAACGCCCTCAAGGCCAAGGACAAAGACCTCCCATAAAGCTTACAGGCATCGTAATGGACGGCAGTACCAAAACACCCATGAATGGCGCCAATGTTCTGATTAAGACTTTAGCCGATTCTCTATTAATAGGTGGAGTCACTGATGCTCAAGGTAAATTTGAAATCAATAGACCAATGATTCCTCAGGTTAAAATTGAGATTAAATTTATTGGCTATGAAACGATCACTAGAACCCACAGCTTAAGGGATCCAGCAGATTTAGGAACTTTGGTTTTGAACGAAGACACTCAAACTCTAGGAGAAGTAGTCATCGAAGGACAATCTCCGGTCGGAGAAATGAGAGGAGATACTACTTCATTTAATGCCTCGGCTTTTAAAACTCAACAAAATGCGCAGGCTGAAGACTTAATTAGAAAGCTCCCAGGAGTAACCATACAAAATGGAGAGGTCCAGGCTCAAGGGGAAACAGTACAGAAAATTCTTGTGGATGGAAGAGAGTTTTTTGGATCAGACCCGAATATTGCCCTCAGAAACCTGCCTGCTGATGCTATCGACAGAGTAGAGGTATTAGATCAAAGATCTGATCAAAGTAGACTAACAGGATTTGATGATGGAACCTACACCAAGACAATCAATATCATTTTAAGAGAAGATAGAAAAAACGGCCAATTTGGTAGAGCTTATGCAGGCTATGGGACCGATGATCGCTATTCTGCCGGAGGAAGTATTAACTTATTTAGCGGAGACAGAAGGGTTTCTATTTTAGGTTTGGCAAATAATATCAATCAGCAAAATTTTTCTAGTCAGGATTTAGCCGGAGTAAATGCAAATAGCTCAGGCGGCGGTGGAGGCGGTAGAGGACGAGGAGGATTCGGCGGTGGAAATAACAATTTCAATGCAGGAAATAGCAATGGAATTAATACTACAAATTCAATAGGTCTGAATTATTCAGACAAATGGGGCAAAAAAGTAAATTTTACAGGAAGTTATTTCTTTAATAACTCCGCAAATAAATTACAACAAATAACAAACAGAGAAACTGTTATAAATGAAAGCCTAACACAATTCTATCAAGAAAACTTGATCAGTACTACTGATAATTATAACCATAGAATGAGCGGTAGATTAGAGGCCGACTTAAATGAAAAAAATTCATTCATAATAACTCCAAATATTTCAATCCAAAACAGCAATAGTTTTAGCGATAGAGATGCCTTAACCACAGCAAATACTGGAGATTCATTAAGTGCTTTGAGATCTATAAACAGTGCTGAAAACAAGTCATATAATATCTCGAATAATATTACCTACCGTTATAAATTTGATAAAGTAGGCAGGACTTTTTCAACAGATTTAAATACATCCTGGTCCAATCGAGATCAATATTCAGATCTTTTAGCAGCAAGTATCGATTACAATCGGGTTAGTCTTGACACAACCCTTCAAGAGACATATACCATTTCCAAAGGGTTTAATTACAGAATCAATGCAACCTTGACCGAACCATTGGGAGAGAAGTCAATCGGTACTTTTGGATACCAAGTAGGAAACAACAAATCAGATTCTGATCAAAAAACTTATGTTTTGGGGGCAGAACAGGGCATCTATATGTTGGATACCGCTTTAAGTAATGAGTTTATTAACAAGTTTATTACGCAAAGACTTCGAACTGGATATGCTTATAACAACAATGGATTGAATCTTAATTTTAATTTAGATTATCAAAACGCCCAATTAAATAATGAGGCTTTCTTTCCAGAAGTTGGAGTTTTTAAAAGGAGTTTCAATAACTTTTTACCTGGGGCTAGTTTAAGCTATAGAAATCGAGAAACTGGAGTTTCATACCGCCTGAGATACAGGACAAATACAGATGAACCT
>NZ_JAHEBC010000102.1 GCF_024642405.1 Algoriphagus sp.
TCTTATTCTGTTGGGGGAGGAGTTCTTCGTCTCATTACCAAACTATCTGCCGGATAGGTAGCCTTTAACATGGCCATTTGATCTTTTGCCCAACTTATCAATATTTCTCTTTCCTCATCAGTCATTTTGGCTTCAGCATGCAAACCAAGATAGGTATAAGAAGGGAGAGGCATTTCCTTTTCTTCTACCATTTCTATCGTTTCTTCCAATTTATGATTTTGATAAGCCAGTGGGCGATTTGTAAATTCAGAAAAGTTTAAATGACCCTTTCCATCAGTCACGTGATTATTTAAAAACAAACCAACTGGTTCAACACTGCTATACCAAGGATACCTGGTTAGATTGGTATGGCAGTCATTGCAGGCATTTTTTAAAATCATATTGACATTATCGGGGATGTTATATGATTTTGAAATATGATATGTATTGTCGTCACTTACATTTTTTTCGTAGGGAATAAATTGAATGGCAACAAGAATAACTACAATTACGATGGAGACTTTCTTAATCATGAGGCTGGTTTTTTAGATTAACAATTCAATATTAAATAATTTCGGCTTTATAATTCTTAAAAATTGCTTAAGACTATTTGTCTTGTTTGACTGGTTTTTTTCGAATTGGTTTAATTCTTGATTTTAATTAAAAGTAAAAAGAAGTTTATGCTTTTAGTTTTTACTTCCGAAGAATTAGAGAGAATAATTGAAAAGTATTCTTCCAAATCTGTCAAGATTGAATTTCTTGGAGATAATCGATTGAAATTAAAAAAATCCGGCATGAGCATCTCTTTGTTCTTAAATGATGTCAAGCCTAGAAAGCTTTCCTTCATTTATAAAATGGGTTCTATAGTTAATTTCTTGGTAGATAAATTCTTGAGTTTCGAAAAATCAGGGATAATCTGGAATAAAGAGACCAAACAAATTGATATCGACTTGGATCAGTTAATTCAAGATGAAAAGCTAAATGGGTTTTATATTCGGCAATTGATTCTTGATACAGAGAAAATGATTCTTGATTTTGATTTAAAAGAGAATGGAGAGGTTCTGAAAGTTTAAACTTTATCTATTCTTTTTTTTGTCAATTCATCCATCACCCAGTTGGTACGAGCTCCAGAATCACCTTTGCTTGGACAGGTATCAATCCCCAATAAATCCCCCACAATGGATTTTATCAATGGCTCCTGAATATGTATAGGAAGGTCGAATCGGAATGTTTCTATATTTTTCCCATCGAGTTCCATAGAAAATTCACCCTTTCCGAAAGTTTCAAAACGTACTACTCCTTTACTTCCATAAATAACTACTTCATCGATCTCTGAATTTTCGGAACTGGAAAAACACCAATTTCCTGTCCCCAAGACTCCACTTTCAAATGCAAAACTTCCCATTACAATATCTTCAGCTTCATAAGCTTTGCCCTGATTGGAAGATATTCCAATTGCATGAGTGATTTTCCCAAAAAAGAAATCCAAGAGATCTAATTGATGTGAAGCTAAATCGAAAAAATAACCTCCCCCGGCAATTTCTGGATTTATTCTCCAGTTTTCTTCCACATTGGCGACAATAGTAGGTTTTAAGGGTTGTTTTAAATTAATGTGAACTGATCGAATTTCTCCTAAAATTCCTTGATCAATTAACTCCTTGATTTTTACAAAATGAGGAAGCGCTCTTCGATAATAGGCTACATAAAGAGGAACGCCCATTTCCCTACAAGTTTGAATCATTTCCTTGCACTCTTCAAAATTCCTGGCCATTGGTTTTTCTACATAAACTGGTTTGCCGGCCTTTGCTGCAAGTTTTGTTAATTCCAAATGGGCATTTGGTGGAGTGGCGATGTAAATGGCATTTACCTCTGGATCATCGATTAATTTCAGAGCATCTGTATACCACTTGGAAACTCCATGTCGTTTCGCGTAATCAATGACTTTCGCCTCATCCCTTCTCATTACAGCCACTAGTTTACTATTTGGGATGATTTTCATCGCAGGGGCAGACTTCACTTCACAGACATTTCCTACTCCAAGTACTCCCCATCGGACTTCTTTATCTTGAAATTTTTTCATGATTTAGCTTAAAATTTGAGGTTGAATCAAGCCTATGCTTTCAGATTTTCATTTAATAGCCCGTATTCAACTTTCCCATGTCCATCAGGTGTAGTATAAAATGGTCTTCGCTCAATTTCGTAATTGGTATCAGGTGCAATCCCCAAAGCATGATAAATAGTCTGGTGAATACTGTCAATCTTTATTGGATTTTCTATGGTTTTGCAAGGTCTTTCATCAGCTGTCTTGCCAAAGACATGACCTCTTTTTATTCCTCCGCCAAAAAGTAACATGGAGCAACCGTCTGTGAAATGCCTATGCATCCCATAGTTTTTCATGTCTTCGATTATATCAGGGACATTTACCTGATCTTTCACTTTTAATCCCGGACGTCCTTCTGTTAGCATATCTCTGCTAAACTCACTTGCCACGATTACCAAGGTTCTATCCAATCTTCCACTTTCATCCAAATCAGAAATCAATTGGGCTATTGGCGAATCAATCATTTTTTTCATATCCTTTAGCCGGGTATGACCATTGTCATGGGTATCCCAACCAAAAAAAGGTTCGTATTCTGTAGTTACGGTGATATATCGGGCACCTTGGTCTACTAGCCTTTTTGCAAGAAGGCAACCAAGTCCAAATTTGCTAGTATTGTATTTATCGTAACTTTTTTCAGGTTCTAAGCTTAAATCAAAGGCTTTGGCCTCGGGTGAATTCAGGAGAATATACGCCTGCTCCATCGATCGTTTGAGGGATTCTTTTTGATAATCGCTGCCAAATTCACCCATCGGACCTGCTGATATCAAATCCTCATAAAGTTTATTTCTTGATTCAAAACGCATACTGGACATTCCAACAGGAGGTCTTACGCTCTCCAAGCCAGAGGTGGGGTCTGGAATCAAAAATGGACCATGTTCACTTCCCAGAAATCCAGCACTGTGGAAAGCTTTAAGCTCTTCACCTTCACCCACTGTAAATCGTTGCCCTATATTGATAAAAGAAGGGATTACCGGATTTAGTGGACCCTTTTCTTTAGAAATCCAGGAACCTAAATGAGGAACTACCACGGATTGTGGAGGTTCATAGCAGGTATGGAAATGATATTGATGCCTTGTATGTAAAATATGACCTAAATCCGCGGCAACATATGATCTAATTAAAGTACCCTTATCCATAATTTTTGCAATGGATTCTAACCCTTCCGAAAAATTGATTCCGTCTAGAGAAGTCGGAATACCAGGGAATGTACTGAGCACTTCTTTTGATTCCATCCCTTTTTGAAAAGGAGTGTATTTCTTTGGATCAAAGGTTTCAGTATGGGCCATACCACCTGCCATGAAAAGTAAGATCACAGAATCGGCGGTAGATTTAATTCCACTGCTTTCACATGAACTCAGTAAACTAGCAAAAGGAGCTCCTGCCGCCATGGTTGCAATGGCTGCACCGCTGGTTCTTTTCAAAAACTCTCTTCTGTTAAATCCTTTTTTCATAACATTAATAAATGAGTTGAAATTCTGGAAGTAAAAGAACTGCCCAAATGAAATCCTGAATTTGCTCCTCTTCAGGCACTTCGCCCATTGTTGCTTTCGCTACAGCAAGTTCTTTATCTAATGGCTTTCGGTTCAGAGCTTTCATATAGAGTGCTTCAGTTAATTTTTCAGTAGTCTCATAATTTGATTTCCATATTTTTGCTCCGCTCCGAAGAGCTGAGTCTAAGACTGTCCCATTAGTAAGCTCTAAGGCTTGTAACAAACTTGCCTGAGAATCCCTGCTGGTAGAAACAATTTCACGGTTTGGTCTTCCTAAAGCGGTCAGGAAACTATTATTTGCCACCAAAGAAGCTCGTGCATAATCCAACTTGGCTCCTTTTTCTGGGTTTAATTCTTCTGGATTATATTTTAAATCCTCTTTTTTAAAGAGTGGGTAAACTAATTGACTAACAGCGTCGGAAAATTGCTCAGCGGTTAATCGTTTTCTTACAGCCCCTGAAAATCTATAATCATCAGCCAAAATCAAATCTGGAGAATTATAACTGATTGATTCAGCTTGATATATTTTGGATGTCCCAATTTGATATATCAAGTTTTTAAGATCATAACCATTATCTACAAATTCGGTTGCCAGCCAATCCAGTAAATCTTGACTCCATGGCTCATTATCCATTTCATCCACTGGCTCCACAAGACCTCTTCCCATCATTTGTTTCCAAATTCTGTTTACAATAGTCCGATACATTCTCCCATTGGATGGCTGTACAAGATTTTCTGCCAATTGTTTTAGCTTTTCTGATCGACTTGCAGCAGAATCAATATCTCCAAGTTCCTCCCAAAGGATTCTTGTATCTGCCATTTTGCCTATAGGTTGTTCGCAGCGACTGATTTCCAGAGTTGAGTCGGCAAAGATGTTAGCAAACGCATAGGACTCTTCCAACTTCCAGTCACTGATAAAACTATCATGACAGGAAGCACATTTCAGATTTAAACCTAAAATAACCTGACCGACATTTTGGGCAGCTTGCATTTCCGTACGCTGGCTTGCATTTACAGTACCTCTCCAGCGAATTCCTTCAATAAAACCTTTAGATTTTTCAGTGGGGTTGAGGAGCTCTTTTACAAATTGATCGTAAGGCTTATTTACTTCCAAAGATTTGTACAACCAATCGGTAATATTAAATCTTCCATTTGTGATATAGCCGGTTCCAGTGTAATCATTTCTTAGGGCATCATTCCAGAAAGTCAGCCAATGCACCGCGTAATCCCCATCTCTATCTAACAAGCTTTTTAACCAAATCTCTCTTTTGTTTTCTCTGGGATCTTGATAAAATTCCTCTAATTCTTCTGGTGAAGGGATTAATCCGATTACATCTAAATATATCCTTCTTAGGTAGGTTCGGTCATCCACCGGCTCGCTCCATTCTAATCTGTTTTTGGCAAAATAATCATCTACCCAAATATCAATAGGGTTTGCCAAGCCACTTTTTGATCGAGGTAAAATGGGTCTTCTGGGAGCAAGTTCAGCTACTCGATAAATACTTTGTTGAGGAGCGTCATCCGGCCAGGGCGCACCCTTTTCTATCCAAAGTGCTAATAATTCCTTTTCCTGAGCACTTAAAAGTTCGCCTTTGGAAGGCATTACCTCTTTATGTCCTTTTCTGAGATTTATCCTTCTAATTAATTCACTTTCTCTAGGGTTTCCGGGGATAATAACTTCTCCATTTTCCCCTCCAGCAAAAGCAAATTCTTTTTCATCAAGTCTTAATTCTCCTTCAATCTTTGCCCCGCTATGGCATTTATAACAGTTATGCGCAAAGACCATTCTTACCTCACCGATCAACTTCATCTCCCTTTCAGGGTTTAATTCAGCTTGATAGACTGCTAAGTTAATAGGTGTTTTTTCAATGGAGTTTTCATCTTGATTCCAAGGGAAAGTTTCAGTTAGGAAATCTTCCCCATGAGTTAAGGATCCTCCAAAATGGCCTGTCACAGATACGGCTATTGCCGTGAAAAAGAGTATTGACCGGAATACAATAATTCGTGAATTTTCAGCAGGTTTCTTACCAACTCTATAAAGAAGGAAAAGGAGAATAAAACTTAAAATAGCAGTTCCAATTCCGATTTGTTGATGAAGATCTAAGGTCGCTCCAGTGGTACCTTCAGCATTAGCAAGTTGATATCCGAAAATTGCCGATAGTATCGCACTTAAACTTCCTGCAATAACCAGCAGAGATATTCCCGGGCGAAATTTAGATTGGAATTTTCGAACTGAAAGCAATTCTAGGACTGCTCCAAAAATCAGAAGTGCAATGGGGAAATGCACAATCATTGGGTGAAGTCGTCCAAAAAAATCCCAAAGCCAAAAACTTTCGGATTCATCCATCATTAGATTTTGTCCTATTACAGGAGTTATACCCATCATACAAATGACGAAGAGGGAAGTAATCAAACGTTTATTAATTGGCTTTGAAATCATCTTATTCTAAAACTTACCAAAAAATAAGTGATTTACTAAAGTTAGCCATCCTGAATTGCTTTTCTTTTTATAAATGGATGAAAGAAATATTTTTAATATGATTATTCGCAATAATACTAGTCCCCATAAATTCTTTGTCAATCTGGCTGGAAGACCGATGAAAGGAGACCGAAGCGGCCTAAATCCTTAAGTTTACCATATGCTATGTTGCTTTGGCATCGTATTGGCACTATATATAGCGAATTCAGCCATAGGCAGAATAGATGAGCAGTAATAGATATTGTTCATTAATTCGTTTTTTGATTTAGTATAATACTTACAATACTAAACATAGGTTTTCTCCTTTTGAGAAACTTCTGTTTATGGTTTTACATGATTTTTGAACTTAAAATAATTAAACCATGAAAAACCAAATAAAATTATTAATGATTTCACTCATAGCTTTTGCAGCATGGAGTTGTTCACCTTCAGGAATGAAAGTAGTAACTCAGGAAAAAGAATCTGCAGAAGTATCAGATTACCATACTTATAATTGGGTATTTGATGAAGCTATGATCCCTGAAGAGAAAATGATTGTTGCACCTGATGGTATTCTGGTGTATAACAATATGTCAGATAGAAAGAAAGTGAAAGATGCAATTGAACTCCAAATGAAGGCTACAGGCTTTGAAAAGGACATTTTGAACCCCGAAATGCTGGTTGACTTCTCCATTTTGGAAAATGATACTGAATTGAGAAAATATGTCTTAAATAATGGACAAGACTATTTAGGGTTTGGTCCTAGATCTGAGACCACTCAAATGGTGCCAGTTGAAGAAGGAACTGTAATTATTAATTTCCTTGATGCTGAAACTGGACGTCAAATTTGGCAAGGATTTGCTTCAGGTACACTTGAAAAAGATGATCTGAAAAGCCTTAATACAATTAACAATAAAGTCGGAGCTATCTTTGAAGACTTCAACTTTGATCAGTTTGGAACTAATGTCCAATAATATCTAAAAACCTAAAACCTTAAAGGGCGACAGAATGATAAATTCTGCCGCCCTTTCTTATTTTCTGCCTATAATCAACTGTAGAGAAAATTTCCCGTTTTGTTACTTTTTCTTAAGTAAATAGGCTTGCAATGAATTGATTTACAATCAATTGAAAATAATTTTTATGTTGTTTGCAGTGATTTTTTTAAGATATCTTATACTGAGTTTAACCTATAATATAGACTTCACTAATCCACCTTCCGCTCTAATCGCGGCTCCGTTCGTAGCTGAAGCAAGGGGGCTGGAGAAATAAACCACCGTGTCGGCAACTTCTTCCACAGTTGCAAATCTTTGGATTAGCGAGGTTGGGCGCATATTTTTAAAAAAATCAGATTCAACTTCTTTTGTAGATGAATTATTTGATTTAGCCAAATCCTCTATGAAAGCACCGACACCTCTTGATTTGGTTGGTCCGGGTAAAATCGTATTTACTGTCACATCGGTGCCTTTTGTAAGTTCGGCCAATCCTCTGCTCACAGCGATTTGGGCTGTCTTTGTCATACCATAATGAACCATTTCATCTGGGATAAATACTCCTGATTCACTTGAAATGAATATAATTCTCCCCCAGTTTTTAGTGAGCATTTTAGGTAAGAAATGTCTTGACAAGCGAACACCGCTCATGACATTGATTTCAAAGAACCTGAACCAATCTTCATCAGGAATTTCCAAAAAAGCTTTTGGTTCGAAAATCCCGGTATTATTGATTAGAATATCTACTTCTGAAATTTCTTCAATCAATTTGTTGATCTCTTCAACTTTTGAAAAATCCGCAGCAACACCACTTACCTTAGAGTTACCGGTAGAAGACTTTAGGTTTTCAACAGCTTTTGTAACACCCTCAATAGTCCTCCCATTTAAAATGACTTCGGCTCCTTCTTTTAGAAATCTTTCTGCGATCGCATAACCGATACCGGCTGTTGAACCACTGATAAATACTTTTTTGTCTGCTAATTTTAAATCCATGAGGTTTTATTTTTAGATGGGATGGGAAAAATGATGAATAAAATTTATCTGTTTTATCAACCATCGTAGGTCTAAGAAAATTCGTAAAGATTTATTTTTTCTTAAAATCAATGTGGAATCTATCTCCACCAACCCTTTTGCTTTCTGAGATAAACTATCTGCCCAGTATGATAGGCATTGTGAGCTGCAATATTTACCAAAGTTTCGCTCCAGCCCACCAGTGACTCTCCTTCCAGTTTTTTAGTCTCAGTTTCTATTTCTGTTAGGATTTGATCCAATTTCTTTACCATATCGCTCCATTCTTCCTCGGAGATTTCGCTGAAGGTGACTTTATTATCTTCATTGAAATTCGGAACTGTTTTACCTTGAATTGCTTTTAAAAGCCTATCATTCCAAAACACCAAATGAGAAACCAATTGAGCAACTGAATGATTTTCCGATCCATCATGCCAATTTGCTTGTTCGGCATTGAGACCTTCGGTAGCCACATTTACTGGAGCAAACCAATTTTCATTGGAATGGGCATATTCCAATTGTTTTACTAGAAATGAATTCATATCCTGTGAGAATACGGAGTTTGAAATGAAAAAAACTCCGAATAAAAGAGCAGCGATAAGTGTGCGAAATTTCATCGTTTTGGGATTTAGTTAAATTCTAATTTAGCTTCTGGTATTGATTGAGTTGGTTTTGGGATATACCATACATCTTCTTCTAAATTCACACCTCCACCTAATTTTTCCTGAACCATTCTGTCCACAATAAAAACCCCGGTTTGAGCCATGTTTTTAAAATTGTCAATACCATCATTTGGAAATCCTCCTCTCGTTCTGTGAATGTTGAATTTGCTTGCGAATTTTCTCCCAAAAGCTTTTTCTACCCCTTCTTTTCCAAGCATAAATCCTAATAATCCTCCCCAAGTTGCGGTAGGATTATCAGAATCCCATCCTGCCAATGCTCCGATTTTAATGGTTTCTTTAATATCACCCTCGCCATAAAATAAGCTAACTAAACCAGCTCCAAAATTAATCCCCGAAGCAAAGCAGCCATTGCAAACAGGATCTTTGGTATACCAATCGTATCCTGAGTCTTGATTCACTTGATATTTTATGTGAAGGCTATCTCTTGTAGTCTCCCAGGCTAATCCTGCATCATAACTTTCCTTTACAAAATCATACATGCTCGCTACCGGAGAACCTTCCGGAAGCCTTTTTCTAGCCTCATTCGCTATCCAAAAAAGTTGATCTTTTACCGAAAAGTTAGAATCAGATAAGGATGCCAAAGAATACATGATCACATAAAATTCTGCTGCCCATTGCGCATTAAATCTTGCCGTAGTCTGTATGGGAAGTTCGGCAATTTCCAAAGCGATTTCAGGTCGTGTTGGAGCAAATAGACCAAAAATCTCTGTAGTCAATTGTGCATCGATCATTTCGTAATCCTTGTTGTTTTCTGGATCACCAGTAGCTGGAGGAAGCATTCCTCCCCGCATTAAATCGTGCGCAGTTTGATTGGAAACCCAAAGGTAATTTTCTTTAGAAACTCCGTCTTTTCCAAGAAAAGGGGTGTTTTCATCTGAGTAAATATGTTTGAGCCAACCGTCTCGGATTTGTTCAGGAGTAAGTGAAGTGGTTTGATTCTCATACATGAGCGATTGATAGATATATTCAATATCTGTATCATCATCTGCTCCCCAAACGCCTCCTTCTGGCTCAAAAACGAAGTCAATATTCCTTCCCATATCTGTTCCGATTTCTTCCCAAATAGCGGGTTCATCAGGACCTCCCCAATTCGCTCTAGTATAGAAACCCGCTCCTTTTCCATCTTTCCCTTCGCCTCCAATCTTATCCATTTCAGTTACCAGTCCCGTCCAATTTGCAATACACTGTCCTAGCCAAAATCCATAGAGTTTCTCTGCATACTCTTTTCTAGAAATCTGAATATCACCTTCCTTTGGGGTATAGGAATGGTATTCTAATTTTGGGTCAATAATTTCTGAGGTAGTTTTCTCTTTAGGACTACAAGAAAAAATTAGAATCAGAATAGCTAGGAAGGTTAGTTTTAAATTCTTCATGGACAAAAAGATTTCCATTAAGATAATAAAACCGTCAGTGGCAAAAAATCAAAAGTCATATCCATAGTTCTGGAATTAAAATTAGTAGTTAAGCCAATCTGCTGCTGGTTGAGGATCTTTCAAATAAATAGAAACAATTTCTTTCAGGGGAGCCAAACCATTTTCGCTATTGCTGAAGTATACTACCCCATTTCCAGTCTTGATATTAAGGGTGAAGAAACCTTTGAATGTATAATTATCGCCCCATTGGAAAATCTGATTTCCATCCGGGGTTTTTTGAATCCCAACACCCAAGCCCCAAAAAACAGGATAGTCAGTTTCTTGATTTTTCTCGACAGGCGCTACTGTCATTGACATTTGGTCAAGATAACCCGTGTTTCCATTTTTATTTTTAAGTAATTCAACAAGAAATTTAGCATAGTCTGTTGAAGTTGTCTGAAGAGACGCAGCGGCGTTTGGTTTTTGGATTTTTGCTTTTGGATTTAAATCACCGTTTGATTTATACGAGACAGAGAAATCATCTTCAAACCCTTCCAGAAAAATATAGCTGCTTCTACTCATTTTCAGAGGAGTAAAGATGTATCTCTGAGCCAGTTCTTCTAAGGATTCCCCTTTCAGATGTTCGATTACTTTTTGAAGCCAAACAAAACCTTCCCCGGAATAGCTATATCTATCGCCCGGATCGTAAATAAATTTCAGCTTCTTTTTTCGCCAGTTAGGCAATCCACTGGTATGGCTAAGAATCATTTTGGCAGTAACTTTTAAATGCCGCTTGTCAGCATTTACATCGGGATAATCGAAATATGTAACCAAAGGCTGGTTCAGGTCTAGAACTTCTTCCTCCACCATTTGCATTACCAAATAAGCGAAAACCGGCTTGCTAAGTGACGCCGCAGAAAAAACAGTTTCATCTCCCAGGACTTCACCTGTTTCCTGAGATTTAACTCCTAAAGCTAATGATTCAGAAATCTCCCCATTTTCAATAGAAGTAATAGAAAGACCGGGAATCGAATTTTTCGACATTATTTCGATCAATTCTTTCGTTCTATTCTCTTCTTGGGCATTGGAATTAAAAGTTTTACAAAAGAGAATGAGGAATAAAATCGGGATTTGAAATGAATGGTTCATAGATCTTTAAATCTCTTTTGTTTTCAAATAATCACCTTTGAAGCGTATCGTTGCTACCTTCTTGCAAAGAAGAAATAGGATTGATTAAATAACTTCTGAAGGATTGGATTAGGATCAGTGAAATAGACAGAATTGAAAATAGGAATATAGGAGAGGAGAGGATCCAAAACGAAATTTTGGTTTGAAATGCATAGTTCTCAAGCCATTTGTTTCCAAGAAAATAGATTAATGGAATACTGAAAATTCCTGCAAAAAGAAGTGAACCAAAGGTGCCTTTTCCGAGAATTTTAGTGATGTCCATAAATCCTGCTCCCAAGGTTTTTCTCACGCCAATTTCTTTGATTTTAGAGGAAGCTAAGAAGTAGGTTAATCCGAAAAAACCTAAAGATGCAACTAAAATAGCCAAGCTTGAAAAGATCTGAAATACCTGGAAAAAATTCTCATCTCGCTGATATTGTTGATCATAAAAATCATCAAGAAAGTAGTAACTGAAAGGATTTTCTGGAAAAGATGCATTCCAATAATCTTTCATTTCACTCAATAAAATATCCTCGGAAGCTTCTTTGTATTTGATAAAGACAAATAAATCCGGTTGATCTCTAAGTTCAAAAATGATAGGTTGATAGGCTTCTTGAAGTGAAAATTGATGGAAGTTTTTTACAACCCCAATGATTTCTGGGGTTGAGTTTACTCTGTAATGTATTTTCTCTCCTATTGCCTCTTCAGGGGAATTGAAACCTAACAATTTTGCGGCTTCTTCATTTATAATAATGGATCGCTTTTCATTTCTTTGCACATCAAATTCCCTTCCGGCTAAAACTTCTATTTTGAACTGGGAAATGAAGTTTTCGTCAATTTGGGTAAATGAATAGGTATTAGCTTGGTCTTCCGGGCTTCCTAATTTTCTTACATAGCCTTCAGCTTTTCCCCGAATGATTTTTCCCGGAATAAAATTCGCGCTTGTCAATCCAATGATTTTTGAATTTGACGAAATTGAATTTTGAAAGCTATTCATTCTTTCTTGCAAGTTTACACCTTCGCTTTCCACGCTCGGACCGGCAAGTACCAAGGTTTTCTCTAAATCCAAACCGGCATTTGAATTCTTCATGAATTTTAACTGGGATGCAATTAGCAGTGTAAACCCTATGACGAAGATGGAAATGGCAAATTGAAAAATGACAAGAGGGCGCTGGATCCGGAGCTTGACTTGGGACTTAGTAGTGATTGACCGAAAGG
>NZ_JAHEBC010000404.1 GCF_024642405.1 Algoriphagus sp.
AGACCTTGTTGAGCAAGTTCATTTAGCGTTTCCTCCAATTTGGCTTTGTTTTCTAGTGTGCAGACAGTTTGGCTAAAAGAATAATAAGGGGAAAGAATGAGGAGAAGAAAGATAAATTTTTTCATTGGCATAAGTTAAAACTGAAGTAGCGATTAACAAAAAGCTAATTTCAATAACGCCAAATCAGATAGTCCAATAACCCATATTAAAGGTTGAGGTATAGCGGCTCAAACACTTTATCGATTCAATAACAAAGTATCTGGTCTTGCCTTAAATGATGGATTGATATTGGTTAAACAAAAAATCCTAACACTTTCGTTTCAGGTTTTGCTCCTCCTATTAATGATGATTGTAACTGGAGTAGGGTATTTTTGATTTTAAAAGAGATTCAAAATCAATCACTTAATTCAAACCCTTATTTAATTGATTTTACTTACTTGTAATAAAAGGATTACTAAAAATCATCTATTAAAAACTAGATAAAGACTTTCACCTGGGTGTTTGTTTGAAGTCTTTTTTAATAAAGTATATAGCTAAGTCAATTTTAATACTCGATACTTAGTCATATAATTTCAGGCAAGATCAGTCTTCAATTCTTTCTGTATTTTTTTACTCCTTTTCTTTTTCATCCTGGATGAAGATGGATGAAGAAGTCAAAGCTTCAAAAAGGAAAAAATCTTCTTATTTGACCAAATAGGTCCTTCGTTAAAGGGTCTTCGATTTTGATGAATGAATAAAAAATGGAGTTGGCTCAGACTGGCAAGTTCTTTAACCTTAAGAATGCCAATGGCCAAGGTTTAATTGGAATCACTTAATTATTTCTTGCAAATATTAATTCGAAAATTAGTATTTATTGCGAATAATTATTACTATAAAACACTCTTGTACAGAAAGTTATAGTAAATTTATTTGAAGCTTAATACTATCGGTATGAAATTGATATTTCCAAGAGAATGTTTTTTAGAGAGATTGAGAATTGTCATTTGGATTCTTGGATTGATTGTTAGTTTTCAGTTTCAGCAATGCACCACACAAAAGATATCGAGAGAATTAATAGAAGTGGAAAATGCTAAAAAGTTAAACCCCAAAAGAGAGTATTTGAAAGTTCATATGAAAAATGGGGAGCTGTATGTGCTCAATAAATGGAAAGCGGAAGAATCGATGCGGTTTATCGAAGGAATGGGAACTCACCTTGATCAGAATAGAAATCCCATTTCGAACAAGCAGGTAGAAGCCCCCTCTGCATATCCCAGTTCTATACAAAGTCTTCAGAAATTCAGGATTCCCTATGATGATATTGTGATCGTGGAGACCAATGACAAAGGAAGAAACCCCGGAGTCACTGCCATGGTAGTTACTTCTGTTCTGACCGTCCCTGTTGCTATATCCTGTATTGTTAACCCCAAATCTTGTTTTGGTTCATGTCCTACCTTCTATGTACAATATACCGAAGGGGAAAAGCTTGTAGCAGAGGGGTTCTCTTCCAGCATCAGTCAATCCCTCGAGGAAAGAGATGTGGATCGTTTTAATTTTTCTTTTGCTTCAGGCCCTATAGAAATTACCATGAAAAATGAGGCTCTCGAGACGCATATGATCAAGTCTGTTAATTTATTGGTTTGCGACAAAGCTCCGGAAAACATGGTTTATGAGGCTAGAAATGCTAGGTTTTTCGAAGTAGATAGTGTCGCGGCACCCCAAAAGGCAGTGTATAATTCTACTTCGATTTTGGAGGAACTGACAAATCTTGACGAAAAGGAATGGTATAGCTTGGCTGATTCTATAAATCTCGCAAGCAAAGAAGAAATCTTATTGGAATTCGACAGCTTCCAAGGATTAAATGGGTTGATTATTGATAAAAGGCAGTCTTTGATGACTACTTTCCTTTTTTATCAAATGCTAGCCTTTTCTGGAAATAATACCAGCTATTTGATCAGCGCTATGGAAACCCATAAGCCCAAATACCAAAAGCGGGTTAGTAAAATGTACGAAATGTTGGGAGGTATAGAGGTGGCTATTCGGGACGAGAAAGGAAACTGGAATAAGGTCGAAGAGATTACCGAATCCGGTCCTATCGCCTCCGATTCCCACTTGATCCCTTTGCCTAAAGTAAATTCTGAAAAATTGCAAATTCGGCTTAGGTTAACCAAAGGACTTTGGCGAATCAATATGGTTAATCTAGCAAGTATCCAAGGAGAGGTAATTCCTCAAAGAATTCAACCTGATAAAGTATTAGCAAAAAAATCTTTGGATGATTTTTCATTAAGTAGGATCAATGATACGACACAATACCTTGTGACTTTCCCCGGTGACGAATTTCGGATTTCTTTTCCTGTAGAGTCTAGTCCAAGTCAGCAGTATTTTTTGGAAAGTCAGGGCTATTACATAGAATGGATGCGGGAAGAATGGCTGAAAGAGGAGAATTTTGCCAGAGTGAAATGGGCTATGTTATTTCCTTCCTCTTTCCTCAAAAAGATAGCTTCAATTTATAAGCAGAATGAAATTGAAATGGAGTCGATATTCTGGAATAGTAAATATGCAAATACTGGAAAGCAATAAAATATGAAACGGATTACTGCGATTCTCTTGATGGTCTTAAATTCATGTACTTCCAATATCATCTTGGCTCCCGAAGGAGCTGTGCCTAAGCGAACTGACCTAGAGAGAGATCTTTATGGAGGATATATCACGATAATAGCGGATGGGAAAACATTGACAGGCGAACTGATAGGTGTAAGAAATGATAGTATCGTGGTGTTAGTAGATAATCAAGCTTTTAGTAAACCTTTAGCTCAGGTTACGTACGGCAAAATAATTGCACACGCCCCAAATTCTTATGTAGCTGGAGGACTATTGCCTATGATTCCCAATGCCATTATGATGACCATAGGAGGGTATGGAGGAACACCTATATTAATGGGTCTGTTTTTAAGTGCTATTAATGCTGGAGGCATGACTGCAGCAATGGCAACCGAAAATCAAAAGTTTAATTATTTTGAATGGGAGAAGGAAAAAGAGGAGCTTTTAAAATATTCTCGTTTTCCCGGAGGAATTCCCGAAAAAGTAGAACTGGGAAGCCTAATGGGCCGGCCATTTCCTGAAGATAACTCAAAAGGTAAAAAGAGAAAATCTTGATTTCGAAGTTGCAACCACCCCCTTCACTTCTGAAATATCGGTTTTAATGGGAATAGAGGGGGGGGGTAATGGTGCGAAAACAAAAAAAGAGGTCAAAAATGACCTCTTTTTTAATTTGGCTCCTCCTCAAGGACTTGAACCTTGGACCCTCTGATTAACAGTCAGATGCTCTAACCAA
>NZ_JAHEBC010000405.1 GCF_024642405.1 Algoriphagus sp.
TTCCTACTCCTGTGGCATTCACATAAAAAATATAAGGAGTTGTTTTTCCTTTTAGACCCGATATTGACAATACACCTGCTGAACTGACATCATAAGTTACACCATTGACAGTTCCGTTGGGTATTAAATTGTTGCCATTCGCATCAAATGTCCATGAAAATTTAGGATTGGGAATATTTAGCGGGACAGAAGGGGTTGAAATTGCTACTTCCCCCGCGCAAATTTCATCATCATTTACCTTCAATACAGTTGGTACTTCGGATAGAGTAAATGTTGTCGGAACTGAAATTGTGCAACCCTGTGAATCTGTAACCTTAAATTCATAAACACCAATTCCAAGATTTGGAATTCGAATTTCTCCAGCAACTGCTAAATTTCCAGATCCCGAATTTGCTCCGTTCTTGGTATAAGTCACCTTATAAGGAGCATATCCCCCTGTTAAGGTCAATCTAATTTCACCATTATCCAGTCCACAAGATGGATCATCCTTTTCCAGGTTTGAAGCAACTAAAGCAGCAGCAGGTCCTGTAACTTGGATATTAGTAAGATTAACCAAACAACCTTCGGGTGTTTTGACTTGAATAGCGTAAGATCCAGTTGCTACTTGGAAAACATTAGATGATCCAAATGCCCCACCATTAATATTGTAAGTATAGCTTCCAGATCCACCACTTGCATTTACAGTGATTGAACCTCCTGTTCCAAAACAAGCCTCATCAACAACCGAGGCAGTGACTGTAGGAGATGAATAGACCTTTACTTTAGCAACCCCCGTATAGCCCAAACAAACACCAGAACCTGAGGCGCTTACGTAATAATTATATTCAATCGCCGAGGCTGGTAGGTTACCTATTGTCAATTCTCCATTTACAGGATTTATTTGATAGATTCTTCCATCAGAAGTCGGACTAGGGCTACTAATAATTGGCTTAGTTTTTCCAGCGTCAAGGAACCATTGAAAAGATGCACCAGCTGTAATAGGATCTAGTTGAGGTAGTAAAGTCGCGACTGAGCCTACACAAATCTCTTCATCATTAATCAAAATCTGTGTAGGACCATCCACCAATGCTACTGAGTTTGTTGAGATTGTACAGCCTTCACTATCCTTGATTATTAATTGATAAACTCCTGGTCTATAACCACCAAGAGAAATAGTAGTTTGATTTATTACTTGAACCCCTTGACTTACTCCATCCTTTATCACGTCAATTGAATAAGGTAGCCAGCCTCCGGAAATTGTTAAATTTAACTTTCCATTTGAGGCTCCACATCCTGGATCTATTCCAGAAAGTGGTGAGCTTGAAAGAGGCGAAGCAGGACTTGCAATAATAAAACTTAAGCTCTGAGCACATCCTGCTGGAGTAGTTACAGCAAGTGAATAATTGCCCGATGCAAGATTCAACATTTCCAATGCTGATTGGCTGATAGGAGCTCCACCATTCAATGAATATAAATTAGATGGTAAACCGCCACCACTTACTTTGACTTTCCCATTGGTATCTCCAAAACATGAAACAGCTTTTAAATCGAGCGTAACTGCTGGAATGTCATAAACAGACACATCAATCTTCTGTTCTTTACCAGTACAAACTACATAAAAGTAGAAATCATGATTTCCTGCAGGTAATCCGGTAATTTCCAATTCTGGGTTTAGCCAATCAGAGTCGTCAATAAGGTATTGTATCGAAGGGTTAGATGGATCAGGGCCATCTTGAATCAAACCCGTTTGACCTGGACCAGTATACCATCTTACTTCTGTTGCCGCCGCCGGCGGCAAAGAAGGGTTAGGAGCAATATGGATAGGCTTAATTTCAATTTTGGAACCAGAACATGAGTTTATTGGGGGCACAATCGCATACACAGGGTCTGATGATTCTTCAATTAGAAAATCAAATGTTTTATTACACCCTTGCCCATCCGAAATACTTAAGAAATACCGGTCTGGCGCCAAGTTTAATGCTTGGGTTAAATCTCCAGGAACTATAGGTCCATTTACAGCCCCTTTTCTCCACTCTACAACATATCCTCCCCAACCTCCAGAAATAACTAAGTCTCTAACACTTCCATTAGAAAGATCGCAAGAGGAACGTTCAATTGTTGGGCTGTTTATAGAAATTGCTGAAGAAGGTGTTTTGACAATAACAGTTTCCGAGAAGGTACAACCTATATCATTCCTAAGATCTATGTCATAGCTTCCTGGTAATAGATTATTGTAAGTGAAATTTTTAGTAAAAGGCGAGCCATCTATACTAATCTCAAAATCACCATTTCCTCCAGATGGAGTCACACTAATACTACCATTGGTATCGCCAAAACAAACTATATCACTAACCAAAATATTGGCAGTAATTTCAGGGTAAACTTTTACTGCAGCTGGCTCAACTAAGGTGCAAATCCCTGTTCCAGACACCTCAAGGTAATAAGTGAAATCCCCAGCTTTTTGGCCACTTATTGTCAAACCTCCTGTACTAGGATTAATTTGATAAATAATGCCATCTACATCAGGATTAGTGCTAGAAGATATTTCCTGAATCAACCCGGCATCTTTATACCACTTTAATTCTGGCGTTCCAGGAATTCCGGCTGAAAGTACAGGAGAAAACGCAAAATCTTGGCCAAAGCAAACTTCTTCTACCATTGGGTTAATAGTGAATGCAAACCCATCATCATTAACTAAGGTAACTAAATTTGGAAGATTGAGTTGGCAACCATTGGCATCAGTTACTTCCAATGAATAAATTCCAGGAGACAAATCTTTGATTTCATAAACCCCTGCCGTAATACTATTGATATAAGAGGAAATTGGCTTATTATTTAAAATCAAGGTGTAATCTTTTATACCACCAATTATTTCAAAGTTTATAACCCCGTTAGACGAACCACAAGTAGGGTCTGAGGTTATTAAATTTATTAATTCCAATTGTTCAGGCTCTGTAACCTCTATATCGAAATCAGAAAAACAAGGCGAACCATTTTCTTGGACCCGAATGGTATAAATACCTGCTTTTAATCCCACAAAATTGCCAGTTGAATTTATTGAACCAGTTTGAATTAAAGTATAGGTATTTGGACCCATTGGATCCACTGAATCAAGTTTTATTTGTCCATCATTTCCTCCAATACAGGATACTTGTACTTCCGAAAATAAAGCGATAGGGATTTTAAGAATTTTTACTTTTGCTTCGATTGGTTCTTTTGGGCAAATCTTATCGCCGGTTACATCCAAGAAGTAGCTATAAGAAGCTACATTATAAGATAGGCCAGAAATTGTCAGAATTCCATTTGTCAAATCGTAA
>NZ_JAHEBC010000103.1 GCF_024642405.1 Algoriphagus sp.
CTTAAAATACTGGAAAACAAGACCTTAGAAGATATTTTAAAAACAGGATAAAATTTTTTTGTCATTAACCCTATAAATTAAATAGGGTTTATATACTTTTGTGCTTTACGCTCGTATAAATCTCATATGATTTTAGATCAACCGCTCAAGAAACTATTTAGCAATAAAGCTGGCAAAGACAGCAATGCCAAGAGTCTGTTAAAATCTATTTCCTGGAGAATAGTAGGTACGATTGATACGATCATAATTTCTTATTTCATAACTGGAGAATTTGTAATGGCGATATCTATAGGTTCTGTTGAAGTTTTCTCCAAGATTATTCTATACTATTTCCATGAGCGGGTTTGGGAATCAGCACCTAAAGTAAAAGAAGATGACACTCAAAAAGAATATGCATGAACTAGAGGCTCAGCTCAACGAACTGAGTGCTCAGGAAGGATTGGCCTTAATTGCTGATTTATTTCCTGGGAAAGTAACTTTTTCAACTTCTTTAGGTCAGGAAGATCAGGTGATTACAGAATTGATTGCAGAAGCAAACCTTCCTGTTTCTATATTTTCTTTGGATACGGGGAGGCTCTTTCCAGAGACATTAGATTTACTCTCAAGAACAGAAGCTAAATACAAACAAAACATCAAGATGTATTATCCAACTACCGATTCGGTAGAAAAGTTGGTTTCCGAAATCGGAATCAATGGGTTTTACGAGTCAGTTGAAAATCGGAAATCCTGCTGCTTTGTTCGTAAAGTGGAACCATTAAGAAGGGCATTAGCACGAAATGACGTTTGGGTAACCGGCCTGCGTTCTGAGCAATCTGCAAATAGATCTGAAATGAAGCGCATAGAATGGGATGAAGGAAATCAGATTTTGAAATTCAATCCATTGTTGGATTGGACTTTTGATCAAATGATCAGTTACATCAACGAAAAGAAAATCCCATATAATCCATTACATGATAAAGGCTTCGTCAGCATAGGTTGCGCACCTTGCACCAGAGCAATTTCAAAGGGAGAAGATCCACGTGCAGGCCGCTGGTGGTGGGAGGATACGAAGAAGGAGTGTGGGTTGCATAGCAGATAGCAGTTGTCAGTTTGCAGTAAAGAGTAAGCAGAGAAAAAGTCAGAAAGTTGAAGTATGAAATCAGAAAAAAAGTTCAAGGTTTAATTGAAGGGTTCCAATTTCAAAGGTCTCGTAAATCTTAAATCGTAAATCACATATCATAAATGAACAACCTATTAATACCTAATCCAAAAGAAGCAGAATCGATCCACATCATCCGTGAAGTGGCGGCGCAGTTTGAGCGTCCGGTTTTGCTTTTTTCTGGAGGAAAGGATTCTATTACGCTAGTAAGATTAGCCCAGAAAGCATTTTATCCTGCGAAAATCCCTTTCCCATTATTGCATGTAGACACTGGTCATAATTTCCCAGAGACCATTGAGTTTCGAGATAAATTAGTTGCTGAACTTGGTTTGGAATTGATAGTGAGAAATGTGCAGGATTCCATTGATCAGGGGAAAGTTCGTGAAGAGCGTGGAAGATATTCCAGTCGAAATTCACTTCAGACTACTACTCTTTTGGATGCCATCGAGGAATTAAAATTTGATGCTTGTATCGGTGGAGCAAGACGGGATGAAGAAAAGGCAAGAGCAAAGGAAAGAGTATTCTCGGTTAGAGATGACTTTGGTCAGTGGGATGAGAAAAATCAACGTCCCGAGCTTTTTGATATGCTAAATGGGAAAATTCATGTCGGGCAAAATGTTCGTTGTTTCCCGATTTCGAATTGGACCGAACTGGATGTTTGGGAATATATCAAAGCTGAAAATATTGAGATTCCTTCCATCTATTTTGCGCATAAGCGTGAGGTTTTCTTCCGTGATGGAATGATTTGGACGGCAAGTGAACATGTTTTCCGTGAGGAGTATGAGGAAGTAATGGAGAAAATGGTTCGCTTCAGAACAGTGGGAGACATGACTTGTACTGCTGCGGTGCTTTCCGAAGCGGTTTCTTTGGATGATGTTGTTGGAGAAATTAGGGATTCTACGATTTCGGAACGTGGAGCCAGAATCGATGACAAACGCTCCGAAGCCGCGATGGAAACGAGAAAGAAAGTGGGATACTTTTAGAAGTAAGATTTTAGAAATACGATTTACGAGCTTTTCTTAAGATTTGTACATCGATGATAAAATCAAGCATCTCGTTATGTTGCTTCTCAAGAAGCAGAATTAATCAAACCTTAGGCGTTGTGCTGCTTTTCCGAAAGCAGCAATAGAAATACCTTAACTACGTCAAGCTTCTGGAGAAGCCAGACAACAGAATATCTAAAAACTGAACAACATGTCTGAAAATAGAAAACTCATAAAAATAGCTACTGCAGGTTCTGTCGATGATGGCAAGAGCACGCTGATCGGACGATTATTATACGATACAAAATCTCTTACGACAGATAAGATTGAAGCGATCGAAAGAAGCTCAAAACAACGAGGATACGATTACCTGGATTTCTCATTGGCAACAGATGGATTGGTTGCTGAGAGGGAGCAGGGGATCACGATTGATGTCGCTCATATTTATTTCAATACTAACAAGACAAACTTCATTGTTGCGGATACTCCGGGACATGTAGAATATACCAGAAACATGGTGACCGGGGCTTCTACTTCCCAAGTTGCAATTATTCTGATTGATGCGAGAAAAGGAGTGATTGAGCAGACATTTAGACACTTCTTTATTGCAAATTTGCTTCGAATCAGCCATGTGGTGGTTGCGATAAATAAAATGGATTTGGTTAACTATGACGAGGAAGTTTACCTGAATATCAAAAAGGATTTTGACGAATTAGTGGCCAAATCTGATTTCGCAGAAGATCAGATCACATTCATTCCTGTTTCGGCTTTGAATGGGGAAAACATTGCTACGAAATCTAAAGAAATGCCTTGGTATGTGGGGAATACCTTGTTGGATCATCTGGAAGTATTGGAACCTGCTGACTTACAAGAAAGCTCGGTGGCTAGATTTCCCATCCAATACGTTATCCGTCCAAAAACTGAAGCTTTCCATGATTTCAGAGGATTTTCCGGCAAGTTATATGGGGGTAGTTTGAAAGTCGGTGATGAGGTGACCTTGCTTCCATCATTAAATACCTCCAAAATCAAGAGTATTCACTTCTTTGATCAGGAGGTCGAAGAAGCAGCCCCCGGCAGTTCAATTGCAGTCACTTTAGAAACTGAGGTGGATTTGAGTCGTGGTGATATGCTTGTGAAAAGTGATGCTATTCCAAAAAGTGAAAAGCAAATTACCGCTACAATTTGCCAGGTAAACAGAAAAGAACTTCGAGTGGGAGCTAAGTACATTTTGCAACATGGTGTAAACCGAGTGCTAGCAAAAGTGGAACAAATCGAATCCAGAATTCATACTGATTTCTCAGGAAAAGAAGAAGCTGAAGAATTAAAATTGAATGATATCGGAAAGGTCAAATTTAAATTAAGCAAACCAATTCACTTTGATTCCTATCAGGCAAACAAATCCAATGGAAGCTTTATTCTCATTGAAGAAGGTGAATTTGATACTGTTTCAGTCGGGTTTATTGACTGAAACTATAGAAAGGTAATCGGTTGAAATAAATCGATTGATGACAACAATAACGTCCGGCTAACTAACTGGGCTTTTTAATAAACTATTTTACCACAATCCCTATAGGGAATTAAAAGTAAAGCCATGCAAAGCTTTAGAACCGAATTAGAAAATCCTATTGTAGAAAAAGACATCATTGATCTGGAGCGTAAGATCGCTCTTTTCAAAGAAGGAAAGATTGATGAGGAGAAATTCAGAAGTCTCCGGTTGGCTCGAGGTGTCTACGGACAGCGCCAACAAGGAGTACAGATGATCCGAATTAAACTACCCTATGGTCGTGTGAGTTCTGATCAGTTGAGAAGAATTTCTAAAGTCTCAGAAGAATATTCTACCGGAAGGTTGCATATCACCACCCGCCAGGATATTCAGATTCATTATGTAAGTCTGGATCGTACTCCTGAATTGTGGGCAGAACTTGAGCGAGATGATGTCACCCTTCGGGAAGCTTGTGGGAATACGGTTAGGAATGTTACGGCTTCAGAAACTGCAGGAATCGATCCAAACGAACCATTTGATGTGACGCCTTATGCGGATGCAACTTTCAAATACTTTTTGAGAAACCCAATTTGCCAAGAAATGGGAAGGAAGTTTAAAATTGCATTCTCTTCCTCTGATGAAGATACCGGGTTGAGTTACTTACACGATTTAGGATTTATTCCAAAAGTTAAGACTCAAAACGGAGCTGATGTTCGAGGATTCAAAGTTCTACTTGGAGGTGGATTAGGCTCGCAGCCTAGACATGCGGATGTGGTGTATGAGTTTTTGGAAACTGAGCAGATCATACCCTTTATAGAATCTGTGTTGAGAATTTTTGATCGTCATGGTGAAAGAGCTAGGAGAAACAAAGCCAGAATGAAATTCTTGGTGAAAGATCTTGGTTTAGAGGCTTTCCTTGAATTAGTGGAGCAGGAAAAGAAGGCATTACCATTTTCTAGCTATCCGATTGATGCTTCAACTTATGAAGAAGCCCAAAGATTGCCGAATGCTCCAACGGCTACTTTGGATGAGGAGTTAGGTTTGGATTTTGAGCTTTGGAAGTTGACCAATGTACTACCTCAAAAACAAGATGGTTTTGTGTCAATTGGTGTAAGAGTTCCTTTGGGGGATTTTTATATTGATCAGGCTAGAAAGCTCGCAGATTTGGTAGAGAAATATGCTAATTCTGAGATTCGATTTACCCTTCGTCAAAACTTCTTAATCCGTGATGTTAGGGAAGATTTGGCTCCATATTTCTTTCAGGAATTGAAAAAGATTGGTCTGGGAGAAAGAGGTTATAATACCATGGCTGATATCACTGCCTGCCCGGGGACTGATACCTGTAATCTGGGAATTGCAAGTTCCACCGGAATTGCAGCTGAATTAGAAAAAGTGATTTTGGCTGAATATCCTCAGTATTTGAAAAATAAGGATCTGGTAATAAAAATTTCAGGTTGTATGAATGCCTGTGGGCAACATAATATGGCGCATATAGGTTTTCAGGGGATGTCCATGAAAGCTGGAAAAATTGTGATTCCTGCACTTCAGGTCTTATTGGGTGGAGGAAATCTCGGCGATGGAAATGGAAGATTTGCAGATAAAGTGACTAAAATCCCAAGTAAAAGAGGGCCTGAGGCATTGAGGATTCTGTTGAATGATTTTGAGAAAAATGCACAGGGAAAAGATTTCCTAAGCTATTATGACGAGAAAGGTCAGATTTATTTTTACGAATTGCTTAAGGAGTTGGGAGATGCTTCGACTGTAACACCCGCAGATTATATTGACTGGGGCAATTCTGAAGAGTATAAAATTGCGGTTGGAGTTGGAGAATGCGCCGGAGTTGTATTGGATTTGGTTTCGACGCTTCTATTGGAAGCATATGAAAAAATGGACTTAGGAAAGGAGTCCTTGGAAGATGGAAGGTGGTCTGATAGCATTTATCACCATTATGCCGGTTTGATCAATGCTGCTAAAGCCTTGTTACTTGGGGAGGATATTACAACCAACAGTTATGCAAACATTATTGCAAAATTTGATGAGCAATTTATCCAAACAGGCAAAATTGACTTAGATGGTACTTTCGCCGAGAAAGTTTATGAAATCAATAAAAATGAACCAACGGAAGTATTTGCAAAGGCCTATGCCCAGCAAGCCCTTGAGATTTATGGAAAATTAAAAAGCTTCAGAGAAGCCGAGGTAGAAGCATGAAAATAGAAATCAAACCAAAAATAACACTGGTTGGGGCTGGCCCTGGAGATCCGGACTTGATAACATTAAAGGCAGTTTTGGCATTAAATAAAGCCGATGTGGTTTTATATGATGCATTGATTGATCCGGTTTTATTGAAGCATGCTCCAAATACGGCAATCAAAATTTATGTCGGAAAAAGGGTTGGCAAGCATTCCCTACCTCAGCAAGATACTAATGAGCTTTGTGTAAGTATGGCCCAAAAGCATGGGCATGTAGTGCGATTAAAAGGTGGAGACCCCTTTGTTTTTGGAAGAGGGGCGGAAGAATTAGATTATATCGAAACATTCGGAATTCCAACGGAAGTTGTTCCTGGAATCACTTCAGCCATAGCTGTACCTTCTTCGGCTGGTATACCAGTGACCAAAAGAGGAGTTTCAGAAAGCTTTTGGGTAGTTACCGGAACCACTTCACAAGGAGAATTATCGAATGATTTGGCACTTGCTGCACAATCCACTGCCACAGTGGTAGTATTGATGGGAACAAAAAAATTAAATGAAATTATTTCTGTTTACAGGAAATTCGGGAAAGAAGATTTGCCTGTTGCTATCATACAAAGTGGGACTACGAGAGATGAAAAAATCACAGCTGGTTATGTTTCAGATATCGTTCAAAAAGCCTACGATGCTAAAGTAGAAGCGCCGGCAATTATCATTATCGGAGAAGTGGTTCGAGAAAGTATAAAGTTAGCGGAGGTATATCGTGAGGTTGTGAAATACAATCTATGAGGTTTTATTCAAACCTCGAAAGTTTTGTAAAAATAAAATAGTGCGTTGTTTAAAAGGTTTGTATATACTAAACCTTCTAGGAGATTTCTCACTCGTTCCTCGTTCGAAATGACATCCCAACGGTTTCTATTTTCTGGACATTGTAACCATATTCCTTAATATCGAACATCGAAGATTAGATTTTAAATAATGAATTTCAGTAAATCTTATTTCTAGATTCTATCAACTTGATTCTTAAAAAATGAACCACCTTTATCCCATATTTCTTAAAGTTCACGAATTAAATATTCTATTAATTGGTGGAGGAAATGTCGGAACTGAGAAATTAGAGTTTTTACTAAAATCCAGTCCAAAAGCACAAGTAACTGCTGTTTCCAGAGAGTTCTCTAAGAGTTTTATTGATCTTGCATCCAAAGCTGATAATGTTACTATGATTGAGGATATTTATCATGAAAAATATCTTGGAGCCAAACATTTCGTGATTGCTGCTACCGATGATAAATCTGTAAACAAACAAATTCATGATGAAGCTAAAGAACGGTTTTTACTGGTAAATGTGGCCGATACTCCTGAATTATGTGATTTTTACTTAGGTGGAATAGTAACCAAAGGAAATCTAAAAGTTGCAATCAGTACGAATGGTAAATCCCCGACTGCTGCAAAACGCTTACGCCAATTGTTAGAAGAAGTGCTCCCAGATGAGTTGGATGATTTACTTGAAAATCTCCATGCATACAGAGCTACATTGAAAGGAGACTTTGAATATAAAGTAAAGGCTATGAATGAGGTGACCGCAAATCTCGTCAAACGGAAAAATTAATCTTTTCGTCAACCTTGAATTAAAGTACCAAATTCCTTTCTTTGGGACTCTGTACTGGTTGTTTTTATGTTTTCCAAAAAAATTCACATTGGGTTTAGCCTTATGCCTTTTGGTTCCTTTTGGTCTTAGATTGGTATCTTCAAAACTTGAACCATATCCGGCATTACTTTTTCCTTCTGGGGATAAACAGGTACAAGTTCCACTAGACAGCCCCATTCCAAACTATCGATATTCTGAACTATTTGGTTTTGCTCCAGAACAAGGATGGGTAAGTATTGATGAAGAGAAATTCATTGCTCCAATTCCTAGAAATTATCTAAGTTTTATTTTAGAAAAGAACAAAGGTCTTTTTTCCAATTATTCAGATGTAGAAAAGGAGAATCAATCTTCATCAAATCCCATTAAAAATTTTTTAATGAGAAATCAAGAAAAGAGTTTCTCAATTGAAAGAAGAGAAGAAATATCACAATTCTTTAAACAAAAACTGGAGTCTCAAGGCTTCGACCCAAACAGGCTAAAGATTGTCGAGTATCAAGTGATTTCTTATCCCCAATCATCAAAAATTGATCGATCAATTTTATCTGAAGAAATAATAGATTTTAATGAATAGGCTCAATCAACTTTTTTGGAAGCGTGTGACAGAATCCACACAGATGACTTTAGAGTCCCTAGTGATTTTGAGAATTCTAGCAGGACTTTTCTTTTTGATTATTTACTCTCCTTTTTTCTCTTGGATTGGTGAAGTGCCTCAGGCATTTTTCTTTCCACCGACTTTAAGTTTGGCAAATCTTTTCTCAGGATTTCCACCCGCTTACTTTTTTTACGGCTTGGATATTTTGATCACTTTAGCACTACTAGGTGTAACCTTAGGTTATAAGGCAAAAGTTTCAGGGATAGTAGCCTCTATCTTACTTTTCATTGGCTTTAATTGGCAATATTCAATGGGTAAAATAGATCATAATATTTTACTTCTAGCCTTTTTAGCGATCATGTCTTTTTCAGGATGGGGGTCGAACGCTGCATTGGTTCCTGATCGTTCAGAGCCCAAGGGCCATAAAGAGAAAGCAACATCCCTATTAGCTGTTTTGCTGTGTTTTGGGATGTTTTCAGCTGGATTTTTAAAAGCCTATGTTTGGTTAGATTTTGACCCCACCATGAATGGGTTTTTAAGATGGTATTACAGTGGTCTCTATGGGAAAGGAACTGACTATTTTTTCATCAAATATCTTCAAGAACTTATATTTTGGTGGCTAGATCTTATGGATTATGGGGGAGTATTATTTGAGTGGTCCCCATTTCTATTTTTGCTTATTGGGAGAAAATCATGGAGGCTTTGGCTTTTAGGGGCAACTCTTTTTCATTTGACGAATCTGTTGATTCTGAATATTCCTTTCACTCCAAGTTTTATTATTTATCTTACTTTTCTAAATCTGGAGGTGCTTTATCCGAAAATTGAGAGACTTTTTGAGAAGAAAGTAAATCGTCAGATTTTTGTCGGGCTAGTAGTTTTACTTGGCGTAAACCGACTTTTATATAGCTTTTCCATACCCTATAGTTATTTTGAATTTCTCAAACAAAGGGATGTAATTATGTATTTGGCATTAATTCTATGGGTTTCTTCCGCGGGATTATTCGCAAGGAATATTTGGAAATTATACTTCCACCCGAACAATCCTGCTTGAGCACAAGAAGTCCTTATTGCTTAATGCCAGTCATTTGCCAATGCCCCAAAGAAATTGGGATGCTTCCAATGCTATTAAGTTGATCGAAAAAGTCTTTCAATTTAAATTCTTCACCCTTTTCTTCTTTTAACCTAGCGAAATCTGCCATTGCATTTTCAAGTAAATATTTTCCAGTGATGTAGCTGCTGCCATATCCTGGCTGTCTCATGTATAAATGTTGCTCAAATAACAGGAGTTCTTTTTCAGTTTTCATCCATCCTCTGGGAGTATAATTAGAATGAATTCCTCCGGCTTCCACCATCGTCATCTGGTTTGCTTGAGCATACAAAGAGCCTAATCCTCTTGCGGCCCGTTGAGCAATCATGATGTATACGATTTCTCTAGATCTTGGAGAATCCTCGTAAAGTCCTGCATCCATAAATATTTCTTCAACTGCGGTAGCTGTTCCCTCGTTTCTGGAATCCCAGATATTATATAAAAGAGGATCTCTTCTGATTTCACTTTGGTTGGGTTCATTATCCATTCGGGCCAATTCAAACCAATGGTAAAAGTGAGAATACAAGGGACGCGGATCATAATGCATACCAATGGTAAAGAAATTCCGCTTTTCTCTTGGGATAAAAGAACCTTTATGCTCCCGAAGCGCGGGCTCAAAATAGTCTTTGACTGTTACAATTTCTTTTTCATCTAAGAATTTCAAAAGACTTTCCATGCCTTCCTCCGCCATTCGGTCAAAAGCTTCCGGTGAATTTGCGTCAGTAAGTTCCGGTAAATCTTGGTTTCTATGTTCTTCCAGTTTTAATGAAGCCCAAGCGCGAGCCAACTCTCTCTTTAAAATCATTACTTCGTCCTCCCAGGTTAAAGGAACTAGATGCACATTTTGCAGATACCAGGTGTAATTATCCTTACCAATTCCAGATTCACCTGTTTTGGTAGGTGCCAGATTTTCAAGCCAAACAACAAAATTATTTGTTGATTCTATTGCTTCTTTGATCGATTTTACCAATTCTGGATCCTCTGATACTCCTTCTAGTTGCAAAATATTTTGAAGGTCAATCGCTTGTTCTTGAATACTAGGTATTCCCGCAGCCCAAAGTTCTTTGGCATTCCCCACTAGATTGACTTCGGCTTGTTTATTAAGACTTGGAATTGATTTTATTTCTTTTAAAAACTTTTCACTGCTTACCTTATCAAGAGGGAAACTGTATTTCCAAAGCTCCAAAACGCCATGATGCGTAGGGCCTTCATGAGCAGGTACGTCACTCCTCTCTGTCCAAACAGTTTTATAAAATGCAGGATCACGTTCCCAAGGTTTTAGAATTCTATAATTAAAATCATATCCATTCATCTCTGCCCAGACGATTTTCCAATCTACTTGCTGATTAATTGGCCATCCTACCGTGTCAATAGTTAAAAGTTTGGATTGAAGATTTTTGAAATCGGGAAGGCGCTTATCGAAAGTCTCTTTTCTGTAATCCGGGGCTCCATTTAAAACTGGAGGATTTTCAAAACTTCTCCATTCTTTAAAAAGAGAAATTAAATCACTGTAATTACTATTCTTATCAAGATTTGGAAAGGCAAAAGCAGAACAAGAAATAAAAATTAAAAGGGTAGACTTAATAGATTTCATCATAGCAACAGATCTTATTTAAAAAGGAAGATAACAGAAGAGATTGGAAAATATCAAATTTTAATTTTCATCATTTTAAATCCTATGTTGTTCTTTAAGTCACCAACCTTCATACTCTAGTTTTTTATTTCGTTGAGTTACCCTATTTTTGGGCTTCCTTAAAAAAAGCAATTACAAATTTATATTTATGGCATATCTATTTACCTCGGAGTCTGTTTCTGAGGGGCACCCAGATAAGATTGCGGATCAGATTTCTGATGCACTGATTGATAATTTTTTAGCATTCGATCCAAATTCTAAGGTTGCTTGTGAAACTTTAGTGACTACTGGTCAGGTAGTTTTAGCAGGTGAAGTAAAATCTGATATTTATTTAGATGTTCAGAAAATCGCTAGAGATGTCATTAATAGAATTGGTTACACCAAGTCTGACTACATGTTTGAAGGCAATTCCTGTGGTGTACTTTCTGCGATTCACGAACAGTCACAGGATATCAATCAAGGCGTGGATAGAAAAAGTCCAGAAGAACAAGGAGCGGGTGATCAAGGAATGATGTTTGGTTATGCGACTAACGAAACTGAAAACTATATGCCATTGGCTTTGGATCTTTCTCATATGATCCTGCGTGAATTAGCTGCATTAAGAAGAGAAAACAAGGATATTACCTATTTGAGACCTGATTCAAAGGCTCAAGTGACTATAGAATATTCAGATGACAATGTGCCTCAAAGAATCGAAGCCATCGTGGTCTCTACGCAGCACGATGATTTTGATGAAGAAGAAGTCATGCTTGCTAAAATCAAGTCTGATATAGTTTCTATCCTCATTCCAAGAGTTATTTCACAGTTGAAGCCGGAATTGCAGAAGTTATTTACATCTGATATTAAATACCATATCAATCCTACAGGAAAGTTTGTAATTGGCGGGCCACATGGAGATACAGGATTGACAGGTAGAAAAATCATCGTGGATACTTACGGAGGAAAAGGAGCCCACGGAGGAGGAGCTTTTTCAGGAAAAGATCCTTCTAAAGTGGATAGATCTGCAGCGTATGCAACCCGTCATATTGCAAAAAACATGGTTGCTGCTGGAATAGCTGACGAAATGTTAGTTCAGGTTTCATATGCAATAGGAGTAGCTGCACCAATGGGTATTTATGTCAATACCTATGGAACTGCTAAAGTTGATTTGCATGATGGTGAAATTGCAAAAAAAGTTGAAGAACTTTTCGATATGCGTCCTTATGCAATTGAGCAGCGGTTGAAGCTGAGAAACCCAATTTATGAAGAGACAGCTGCTTACGGCCATATGGGTAGAACCAATGAAGTAATCACCAAAACTTTCCTTTCTCCATATAGAGATGAGATAACTTTGGAAGTGGAACTTTTCACTTGGGAAAAGTTAGACTTTGTTGATAAAATAAAATCCGCATTTGGATTATAAAACGAAAAGCCTTCCGAATTATCGGAAGGCTTTTCCATTTTTATTAAGGTTGAAGTTTTTATAGTCTTTAAATTTTCTTTTGAAAAGACCGGTCAATTAAGGTAGTATCCTTTACGAACTTGAGGTTTCCATATCGATTTCACATTTCGACTCAAGTTCTTCCAGTTCCAGTTTCCATTCCTCGATTGTTACTGCACCTTTTTTAACTT
>NZ_JAHEBC010000104.1 GCF_024642405.1 Algoriphagus sp.
GGTTTTACCGTCTTGCTTCAAAATTGCGCCGTCTTCAGTTAATTCTACATTAGCTAAGGTCATCATTTGCCAAGTGATGAGTTGCGTGCTTTCAGAAAGTTCAATTTCATCCTCAATTGTTATAGAGCTGGGGCTGTCTTTTGTGAACTTCCTTTTAGCTGATTTTACCTGACCTTCCAAAGTTTTGCTGAGGTCAAAAGTTGCTTCGGGTTGCTCACCATCCTTAAAAGAAAGAAGCTCCGATTGGCCTTCTGTACGATGAAGGGAATCGTTTACAGTCAAGGTGCTGTGTCCGAAATTGTTTTTGGTTAATAAGGTCCAACGTTCGCTACTTTGAGAGCGGTTCCAAAGATCGAATCCGGTTTGCTCCAAGTCATTGTAATTTTGATTGCCTGGGTCAATGGACCAGCGAACTCCATTTAATTCAAAAATAAAGGAACCTGCATCCATGTTTCCATGATTCACCATTCCTCGCCCACCTTTTCCGCCGAAATAATAATTGTGGGGATCATTTTCGCCTCCTGTAAAAATCACAATCGGGTTCGATCCTTCTCCTTTCCAGGCAGTCGGAATTCCTGCACCACCTTTTTCTTCATACTGGGAAAGCCATGCCATGGAGGCACCAGCTAGACGTCCAAGTTTCCCGATTTTATCAGAAGAAATTAGGAATCGTTCTCTTTCAAAATAATTGGGATTCCCGGATTTTGCTGCAAACCATGCCAAGGTAAAATCTCCCGCTTTACTCCGCTGATCCCCGCAATCCGCAAAATTATAATACCAACCTGAAGGGGCATTTGCCAAAGTCCTGAAAACAGCACTTTCCTTAAAAGCAGGGAATTCCCAATGTCCGAAGTCTGTGCCAAAAGCACTTTCCAACATGGCAGCTGTGATCACTGAAAAGCTGGTTCCATAGGCCCAATAGGTGGATCCTTCAGGGTAAACTCCATCCGGTCCGTATTCTACCAAAGAGTGAGGTAAGCCATCCAATGCACGACTGATGGTTTTAGATGCTAAGGCAGGATTATCTTCTGCGATGGCAATGGATGCAGCGATCATGCCACCATTGCAGACCTGATTCCAATTATTGGTACCAAATGCCCAAGAAGGAGAACCTCCGCCTTCAGGCCAGCTTGGAAGAATGGCTTTTTCAATCAAGGACTTTTTAGCCAGTTCTTGGGTAGTTTTTGGTAAGTCGCCGGCTGTCCAATCCAAGGCAAATGCCACCGCTGTTGCCATCTCGGCTACATCAAGAAAATGGGATGGATTCCAATCTGAAAAATTGCAAACTGCTAAAACCTCTTCATTGATTCTGGCTAACACCTTGGGGTCTTTTTCCATCAGATAAACAAAACCCAACATATTCATCCGATAAAGCATTTCTCTGGAAGTCCCTAACAACCTTCTTCCCTCCATTACTCTTTCCAGAAGCGGCTCTTCGAATATAGCATCAGCATTGTCCTGAATGGTTGCATACATATTTTGTAGAACTGGATCTGTCTTGATATTCCTTTTCAGGTTTTTCAAAATAGGCTGATCGTAAACTAATCTAGGGGAGGATTTTATAAGGTTTTTTTGGAGATAAGAAACCGACATGGGATTGTCAAGCTTGGGGATTTCCTCCTCCTGAGCAAACGCTGGGAACATTGCTAAGACAAAAATAATCGAGAGAATCAATGGCAGTTTAGAATGCATAGGTTTCAGGGTTTTAGTGATTACTTTCATCTTTTGGCAGAAAGGGTTTCTTATATAGTTGACTTGTTTGGTAGAAATCCCTTGGCGGTAGTTTTCACCAAAAATACATCGCCGCTTAGCGGAAATTCTTTCAGTTGGGTATCACTTAGATTTTCTTGGGCTGTGGTAATCAAAAGCGTATCAAGATCCTTTCCCCCAAAAGAACAGGAGGTAACATGTGGAACTGGGAGTTCGATTTTATCCAGTAATTCGCCTGAAATTGGATTCCAGCGGTAAACTCCTGATCCTCCGTAATGCGCTACCCAAAGCATTCCTTCAGAGTCTATGCTCATCCCATCAGGAAATCCCAATTCTTTGGGAATCTCCACAGCAACTCGATCAAATTCTATTTCTCCAGATTCTAGGTTAAACTTATATGCCTTGATTTTCCTAGTCGGTGTATCGATAAAGTAAAAAGTTTGATTGTCCGCTGTCCAAGCCATTCCATTGGAAATGGTTAAATCACTCAGCATTTTCTTAGGTTTCAGATCATTACCAATACAATACAGTGACCCTGCACCTTCAGTAAACAAGGTGCTCAACGTCCCAATCCATATTCTTCCATTGGGATCTACTTTTCCATCGTTGAATCTATGTAAAAGGAGGTCCAATTCCACCTCGGTAAGCCATTTCAATTCCTCGGTTTTCAAATCAAAACTGGCAAGTTTTCTATCCAATCCAAGTATCAATTGATCATCTTTTCCTTCCAAAACAACAGCAAGTCGATGCGGGAAAGAATAGGTTTTAGTTTGGCCACTTTCCAAATGGTGCTGAAAAAGTTTGCCCTTTTCGATGTCCACCCAAAAGAAGCATTGCAATTCTGAATGCCAATAGGGACCCTCGCCAAGGAAGCATTGGGATGGGATGGAAGTGTAGTTATAGGTTTTCAATGTTTTCAGCATTTAAAAATTGAGAAAATATTCTGTGAGACGTTTTATTGTGTCATTTCGAAGGAGGAACAACTGAGAAATCTCCTCAATAAATACTTATAAGGCCGTATTTCGTACTTCACATTTCTACATTTAAGGATGCCAATACTGAGCAATTTTCTTTTTTAAGAACCCAACACTTCTAGCTAATTGATCCATGCCATCGACTCCGTCTTCGATACTGATCCAGGAATCAAAACCAACTCGTTTTAATTCAGTAAAAATAGCGTCATAATCATTCATCCCTTGTCCGATCTCACCATGGCTCAACCGCTTGGCATAACCTGTTGCTCCGCCTTCTTCTTTTCGCAAGTCTTCGATTGTTCCATACTTTAAAAACCGATCGCTTGCATGCATGGTAACTACTCTTTCCGACACATCATATAACAAATCCAGTGGATCTTCGCCTGCCAAAAAAGCATTACTTGGATCGTAATTTACTCCGAAATTTTGGTGATGGATACTATTAACCAATTTCGTAAAGATGGCTCGCTTCTGGGCAAATTCAGGATATTCCCAAAAATCATCCTTGTAATGATTTTCAATGATCAAAGTAATTCCTAAGGATTGTGCGTAAGGGAGGCATGCCTCTATACAGTCCTTTGCTAATTTAATTCCTTCCTCGATTGAAAGTTCAGGGCGATATTGACCAGAAAGAACCCGGCAATATTTTCCTCCCAATTCGTCCGTCATTTCAATCCATCTCTTCTGTTTTTGGATTTCTTTTTCCCGAAATGCTTTATCTCGATGGGTAAAATCAGGAGAACAACACATCATGGGGATGACCATACCTTTGTCTTCCACCATTCTTTTAAATACTGGCCATTTTTTTTGGTCTTCCATTTCAAGAAATCCAGCATACCACTCCAAACCGTCAATTTCCAGGGGAGCAGCTAAGTTGATCCATTCAGAGATTTTCATGGTTCCATCCTTGCAGAGGGCTTGCATGAAAGCTTTAGGGAAGGCGGCTATTTTGGGCATTTTGTACTTTAATTGAAGTTAATATTTGTAATGTTCATGATAGAAGGAAGATCAAAGCATCATAAAATCTGGTAAACTCTAATTTTAAGGTCAATTTGGTCTCCCCTGCCTACCGGCAGGCGTCTTCGGTCTTCCCCGCCTCCCGGAGGGCAGGCAGCAAGCGAAGCAATTACTTATGCGGAATGGTGCTTGCGTCTTTTGGAATATTCCGTCCTATCATCGGGAATTGCTCCAAATCAACAACTTGACCACTAATCGGTCCGCTTTCATCAGAAAGCCAATAAATTGTAGCAGCAGCTATTTCTTCTGGCCAAATAATCCTTCCCGCCGGAGCATACATTTTCGATAATTCTTTGTACCAGGTGTCGGCAAGTCCATGTTCTTTCTTTCGCTCAATTTCCTTTTCTGTAAGTACCCATCCAGGATTGATCTGATTGACTCTTACACCATTTTCACGGAAAAGAGAATCTCCCAAATTCCTGGTCATGGTCATCAAAGCTCCTTTGGAGATACTATAGGCCAACAGATTATGCTCGCCGCTCCAGGCATTGATGGAACCAATATTCAAAACTGCTCCATGACTTTCTATCAAATGAGGCAGCGCCGACTTAATCAAGAATAATGGGGCAATAGTATTTACATCCAAAATCCTATTCAAAAATGCTTTATCGGTGGTCTGAATTGTCGATGCGGCAACGATTGCTGCATTATTCACGATGGCATCAAGTCTTCCATAAGTCTCCAAAGCAAGGTCAACCAATCTTTGAGCTGCTCCTTCATTGGAGAGATCTTCTATATGTAGTTTTGAATTTTCAGTGCCTAATTCAGAGACAACTTGCGTTCCCAATTCCTCCTCCAAACCATGAACGATCACTTTTGCCCCTTCAGATACTACTTTTTTTGCAATTGCTTTTCCGATTCCCATCGTACTGCCTGTGACGATGATTACTTTGTCTTTTAATCGCATCTTAAACTGGTTTTAATACACTTTTTACCACATCTCCATGATGCATTTTTTCAAATGCTTCTTTCCATTCAGTAATTGGCCAAACTCCTCCGATAATCGGTTTCACATCCAAAGCTCCACTTGATAATAAAGCAATGACCCGTTCCCAAATAGGCCAATTATGACTAAAACTTCCTTGAAGTCTGACATTTTTTTGAATAATCGGATCTAAAGAATAATTGCATGGTTGGGGACCCCAGCCAACTTTTGTGATTTGTCCATTTGGACGAACGAGTTGCATTGCAATCATTAAAGTTTCGCTAACGCCAGCGGCATCGATGATCAAATCAGCTCCCATACCGTCTCTACTTTTTGCCCAGGAATTTGCATCTCCGATAATGGTATGGCAGCCATATTTTTTTGCGATTTCCAATCTTCCTTTGTCTGTTGGTAAACCGATTATTGCTACTTCTGCTCCACAAAGTTTGGCCACTGCAGCGCAAAGAATCCCAATCGTTCCAGGACCAATAACTACAACACGATCCCCAGGTTTGATAGTGGAATTTCCTACCACCGCATTATAAGCCACGCAACAAGGTTCGGTTAGGCAAGCTTCTTCGAAAGAAAGGTTATCAGGCACCGTGTGAAGGCATCTTGCTGGCACCTTTACAAAACGAGTCATGGCTCCATTGACTCCATAGCCAAAACCTTTTCTGGTTGGATCGAGGTTATATAAGCCAACTTTACTCATTGGGTTTTGGCTGTCGATCACTGCTGCAGTTTCACTGACTACTCGATCTCCTACTTTCCAAGAATTGACATTATTACCCAGTGCTGCGATTTTGCCGCCAAATTCATGTCCTAAGACTACAGGATAATTTACAGGCCAGCTATGATCTGAAGTCCATTGATGAAGATCGCTCCCGCAAACTCCTACATTTTCTACTTCTAATAAAATATCGTTTTCACCAATTTCTGGGATAGGAATTTCTCTTATTTCAACAGAATGTTTTTTCTCAGAAAAATTAACTACTGCTGCAGATTTAGTGCTGGACATGGTTTAGGATCTTTTGGGTAAAACTGTTTCTTGACTATGAATTGCTTCGCAGATCTTTCGTAGAGATCCCTCGAGATCTCCGCTTGCGGTTTTAAAGGAATCTGCATCGATGGTTAAAGGTGCCCCGAGAACTACTAATGGTGCACCGTATTGTGGGCATTGGATGGCTTGTTCCAAAGAAAGTCCACCAACCGCCTGTACAGGAATATTAACAGCTGCAACAACTTCTCTAAGTTGATCCAACGGACTTGGCATTCTTTTTCCGGAAGCTGCAATTCCTCTTCTTTCATCATAACCAATATGATGTATGACATAGTCGCAACCTAAGTCTTCTAAAAATTTGGCGCCATCGATCATGCTTTCACAGATCATATTATCACCCATAACCTTCGCTCCAAAATCCTTTCCTGCCTGAACCACACATTTGATGGTTTCGGCATGTGCTCTAGCCATTACAACTACATGCGTGGCGCCTGCTTTGGCCATCATTTCTGCTTCCAGATAGCCTCCATCCATAGTTTTCAAATCCGCAACTAAGGGGACGTCAGGGAAAGCCTCTCTTAGTTTCCTTACTCCATGTAGGCCTTCTGCCAAAATCAATGGAGTTCCGGCTTCCAGCCAATCCACTCCAGCTCTTATTGCCAAAGCTGCAGTTTCTAAAGCTTCATCGATGTTTGTAAGATCAAGGGAGATCTGTACAATAGGTTTCATATGTTTATAATTTGTTTTTTAACTGTCATATGGAATGCCCTGAATAATCCTTCCTTCATGTGAGAACTTTTCTAATGGGCATTTCATAATTTTTGGGTTTTATTGAATTGAATTAAAAAAGTAGAATCTTAATATAAGCTTTTTTTAAAAGTCAGCTTTCTGTCACTGACCTGAATAGCCTTTATTTATTATATTTTTTAATCCTGGAGATTGAATAAAAAAAACCTCAGCTTTTTTGGCTGAGGTTTTTTCGAAAAATGAGTTTTTATTTTTGAAGCCTTGCTTGGACTTCTTCAATCAATCCTTCGTACTTTTTAAGGATACGAGCCCAATCTTCGAATTTTTCATCATCCTTAACGGTAACTTGATTTTGCCCATCCAGGTACGCTTCCTGACTAATCAACTTAATTGCATAAGCCAGTTGATCGGAATTACCTCCGCTACTTACAATTACTCTGGTTCGAATAATACTGGATTGGAAGTTCTGTACTTGCCATGATGTAGTTAAATATCCAGTATTGTAATCTACCGTTTCTAAAATATCAAAATATCTAGTGATGATAGAGCTTAGAATTCTCCATGCTTCTTCAGAGGAATAATCTGAATTGACTGGAACTGTAATTCTAACATTTGCCAAATCAGATGAAACCGAAGAAGTATAAGCCTCATCAACAGTCATTTCCACAAAGTCCGTTACCGGAGGCTCCTGCATATTTGCTTGGTTATAATAATTTTTAATATATCGTACATACCCATCTTTAGAAATACGAACTTCCACACTTCCGTTTTTTGGTACTTTCAGATCATAGCTGCCTGTTCCAACTCTCCTGCCTGAAATTTCAATTATAGCATCATTGGGATTGGTTGTAATTCTTACTAGTCTATCATCCAGCTGTGCTTTTTCTCTTACTGGTGGTTCTGGATCAGTCTCTGGCTTGTTACAAAAAACTTTTGTGTATTCCACATAACCGTCTTTATTGACTGTGACTGTAACACAATCTCCCAATGGTACTTGTACATCTTGATTTCCTCTGCCTAAACTTACACCATTGGCAGTAACTACGCCATCAGCTGGAACAACTTCCAATCTAACCTGGCGATCTTTTAGCTCGAAATAATCCTTTGCAGGAGGAGTTTCTCTGTCTGGAGAATTGTAATAGCTTTTTGTAACAGGCGCATATCCTGGTTTTTTCACTTCAACCGTATGAAAACGATCCTTTTGGATAATCAGATAGATCGCTTTGCTCCCAATCACTCTTCCATCGACAAGAATTTCGGCATCATATGGTTCCGCAGTAATTTCGACTCTTCTTGCGTCTAAAGAAACATATTGATCTTTATCCCATTTCAAATCTCTGTTATATTCTTTGATTACGGGTTCGTATCCAGGTTTTATTACTTTGATTCTGTTACGACTGTCTTTTTCCAATTTGTATTCTATAGCTCCTGTTCCCAGTTCCTGTTTGTCAGAATCATCATAATCATTTAGCAAAATAAATTTTGCGTCAGAGTGATTTGCTGTAATCTGAAGTTTTTGTGAGAAAGAAAGAGTTGATGTAAAAAGAAAAATTAAGGTAAGAGAAAGTAAATTTTTAAATGTCATAAATTGGTGGTTTGCGTTTAGCTTTCGCTAAATAATTCAATTAGAATTATTTATGCAAAACAAAAGCACAAGAATTGTCCAATTTTTCCCCAATTAAGACCATGTTTTATTAAAAAAGTTGAGCCAGTTTCCGTGCATTACTTTAGCGACATCTTGATCGGAGTAACCTCTTAACCTCAGTAAATCAGGTACTTTGTTAAGGTCAGCTATACTATTTAAGTCATGTGGAGCCTGCTCTTTTCCAAAAGCGCCATCTAAATCCGAGCCAATTCCAATATGATTGGCATTTCCTGCAATTTGGCAAATATGATCTAAATGATCTAAAACGGTATTTAACGTTACATTTCTTTCTTTTGGAGTCGATTTGCCTCTTTCCCATCCTGGACTTAGCATCCAGGCATCCATGGCACCGCCAATTACAGCACCTCGATCGATCAAAGCTTTGATCATTTCATCTGAGAATTGTCTATTATGATCGACTAAAGCGCGGCAATTATTATGACTTGCCCAAACATGACCTTTGAAAATTTCCAAAGCTTCCCAAAATGCCAAATCGCACAAATGAGTAGCATCTAAAATAATTCCCAGTTCATCCATTTTTCGAAGTAAAGCTTTGCCATTTTCATTTAAAGGCGCAGAGGCATCCGTTCCGTGAGCATAGCGACCTGGGCCATAATGTGCAGGTCCTAATGCCCGAAGCCCAGATTCGTAGGCTTTTTCCAAATAGTCCAAATTGACAATCGAATCAGCACCTTCGAGAGATAGGATAAATCCAACTGGTTTTTTTGCTTGATCCCCTCCGTTTTCCCAAAGAGCGATATGGGCATTGAGTTCCTGTAGATTTCTGATTTGAGCCATCTCACCCTGCTCCACCATAGCTTGATACCAAGCTAATTGACCTTGGGTTTGTGCCCAAGCTTGAGCTGGCGAATTCCATCCGGGAAGTGAATTGTCAGGAGCAACATATCTTGCGATTTGAGTGGCAACTACCAATCCGATATTTCCTTTTCTAAGTGCTGGTAGAGAAACTATTGCATTTTCTCGGTCAGGTTTATCCGTTAAGCCTTTTTCTCTGGAATTGATTTCCTCAACTGATCGAGTCAAATCACGATTCCACTCCAGAGCGTTCATACTCAAATCCAAATGGGCATCAATGGTAAACATATCTTAAAAGCTTTGAATGATAAAAACGGTAGGAATCTTATGCAGGTCGAGCGGAAGTTTTTTCCAATCTGCTATAGTTTTAGTAAGGATTAGCTCATCTTTTGCCGTAATATTTTTAGCGATACAAAGCTTAGTATTAGCAGAAAGTACGCGAAGGCAATCCTCAAATATCTGATTGTTTCGAAACGGTGTTTCCATAAAAATCTGTGCCCTCTTTTCACGAAGTGATTCCGATTCTAAGCCTTTTAAAGCTGCTGCACGATCTTTTTTATCGATCGGTAAATACCCATGGAATGCGAAAGATTGCCCTGAGAATCCAGATCCCATTAGTGCTAAAAACATAGAACTGGGTCCTGAAAGTGGTACCACTTGAATGCCTTTGACATGGGCATGGGCAACTGCCAAAGCTCCCGGATCGGCAATTCCTGGACAGCCAGCTTCAGAAATTATTCCTATATCGGCACCATTCATTAAAGGCTGCATCAGCCGATTGATCGTTTCAGGTTTAGTGCTTTTATCGAGAATTTCCATGTGGATTTCTTCGATGTTTACTCCTAGTTTTAAGCTGCTGATATAGCGTCTTGCAGTCCGTAAGTTTTCCACCAGATAGACTTTTGTATGCTTAACAACTTCCTTTACTTGAGGACTGATTACCTCAAGTGCTGTATTTTCCGCTAGGACATTTGGGATTAGAAAAAGTTTTCCTTTTGGCATGTTGATGAATTCTTACTTATTATAAATCGAAAGTTAAAGTTAATAAGTCAAAATCATTAACTTAACAGACATACTTACAATTGATTTATATGAAAAGAATTAAGTTTCTACTTGCCGTTTTACTCTTCTCTAGTAGTATTTCTGGATTTTCGCAAAATTTAAAAGCACTTGTAGGAGGCACATTGATTGATGGTTTCGGAGGTGTTCCAATTAGGAATTCTGTCATTCTCATCGAGGGTGAGAAAATTGTTAGAGTAGGTCAAGTTGGGACTTTAGAAGTTCCCTCTGGGGCAGAAGTTATTTCGACAGAAGGGATGAGCGTGATGCCAGGATTATGGGATATGCATGTTCATTTAATGATAAATGGCCACAGTGATTATTCGCATTGGGATAGTACCTATATAGATATTTTAGATCCGGTGATCATGCCTGCTTCTGCGCATCAGTTATTACTTGCTGGCGTGACGAGTGCACGGGATTTGGGAGCTCCTTTAGAGGCGAGCATAAATGTTAGAGATAGAATCAATAGAGGTGAAATTCCGGGCCCAACTATTTATGTTTCTGGGCCATTTATTCAAAAAGCTCCATACCCCAATACCGAAGCATTCCGCTGGGGAATAAATGGTGTTGCTGACGCGAAAGCAAAAGTGAAAAAACTTGCAGATGCAGGTGTAGATGTTATAAAGTTGATTGATCAGGACCAGATGACTTTAGAGGAAGCACAGGCAGTAGTGGATGAAGCACACAAATATGGGCTACCGGTGGTGGGTCATTCGCATCGACCCGAAGAAATAAGAATGGGTCTAAAAATAGGAGTGGATTGTTTCGAACATACAGGTTTATCTTCTGCCCCTGAATATCCTGAGGACATCATGTTGATGATTCAAGAAAGAGCAGCAAAAATGAATATGGGGCCTTTATTTTGGACGCCTACTGTAGAGGGGTTATATAATTATGAATCTGTCCGTGATAATCCGGAAAAGCTAGATGATCCTTCTTGGCATTTAGATTTGCCGGACTCTATTATCACTGATATTAAAGAGTCTTTAAGGTACCCTGGGAGAATGTCATATTTCCAACTTACTCCTGTAAGAAAACCTACTTTGGAGCGGAAATTCAATCAACTGAAGCAAAGCGGTGTAGTGATGCTGATTGGTACGGATAGTGGGATTCCTATGAAATTTCACAGCCAAAGCACTTGGAATGAATTGGACGTGTGGGTCAATGAATTTGGCTATGATCCGATGTTAGCTATCAAAGCAGCTACTTATTGGCCATCTGTGGCGATGGGAGTATCAGATAAAGTGGGAACAATTTCTGAAGGAAAATATGCTGATATTATTGCTGTAAGAGGAGATGTCTTACGCCATATCAGCTTATTACAAGATGTGGATATGGTCATCAAGCATGGTAAAAAAGTGAAATAAATGGAAAGTGGTGAAATTTAATTTAGGAATTTAACTACCTCTTCTACTACCGCTTCTGGTTGTTCTGCATGAAGCCAATGACCAGCATCGGAGATGAACTCAACTTCATAGTTTGGAAAAAAATCCTCCATATCTGATAAATCAGATTGCTGGATATAGTTTGAATTTTCACCTGCTAAAAATAAAGTTGGACCGTCGTAAAGACCTCCTTCTTCTAAAGCTTTTCCTACTTCCTCGATATTTTTGGAGATAACTGGCAAGTTGATTTTCCAGACAAAACCATTGGAATCCCGGCTTAAACTTTTCAGCAAAAATTGCCTAATTCCAATTTCCGGAATGTATTTTGAAAGAATGTCATCCGCATCTTTTCGGGATTTAATAGCTTTTAGATCTATGGAATTCAATCCTTCTAAAATACTTTGATGATGGATAGGATAGTAACGGGGAGCAATATCTGCCACAATTAATTTCTTAACCCGCTCCGGGTATTTGATCGCAATATTCATTGCGGTTTTCCCTCCCATAGAATGTCCCATTAAGTATACCTGATCTAGTCCCTCATCGTCTAAAAGTTCTTTAAGATCTTCCACCATAACCTGATAGTTCCATTCGTCAGCTTGAGGAGAGTCTCCATGATTTCTTTGGTCTACCAGATAAAGTGTAAATGATTTTTCGAGTTCTCTCGCTATACTGAACCAATTATCTGCCGAACCAAAAAGTCCGTGAAGAATGACTAAGGGTTTTCCGGTACCGAGTTTTTTGAAGTTTAATTTCATTTTTGAATTACGAGTTACGAAATACGATTTACGAGATCAGGTGAACCTCTGACCTTCCTTCCTGAATTCTGTGAATTTCTATATCTGCTAAATTAGACTCTTTTCAGTTTGTTTTCTGAACACTGCCAACTGACAACTGCCTACTGAATTTCCAACTGCCTTCTATACATCTGAATCGTATTTTCCAATCCATAATACAATGCATCACATACCAATGCATGGCCGATGGAAACTTCATCCAAATAGGGAATGGACTTTTTGAGAAATGCCA
>NZ_JAHEBC010000406.1 GCF_024642405.1 Algoriphagus sp.
CGCTTTTGCAAGTGCTTGATCTTCCTCTGACCATTCTGGCAATCCTACTTTCAAAATATTTGAATACATTTTTTCTGCAATCACTTTATTGAAATGTCTTGGCCACGCGGTACCAAGAATTTTTGAAGTCATTTTGGTATCAGTCATCAAAGCTGCACCTTCCGCCATTTTATTTGCAACATCATACATCTCCATGATTCCATCGTATTTTACATCCCTGAAATAATACCAGATTGATGCTTTGGATGGAACTACATTTGGCTGATCTCCACCATCTGTAAAAATGGAATGTGACCTTTTTAAAGGGTCTAGGTGCTCTCTTCTATAATTCCAACCAACATTCATTAATTCAGCTGCATCTAAAGCACTTCTTCCTCTCCAAGGTGCTCCGGCGGCATGAGCTGCTTCCCCGCTAAATGTATATTCTACTGATATTAAACCTGTTCCAGAAGCTTGACCATAGCTAACTCCTAAATTATTTCCAACATGCGTGAAAATACAGATATCTATATCATCGAATAATCCATCTCGAACGAACCAAGCTTTTGATGCCACCAATTCCTCCGCAATCCCTGGCCAAAGAATTAAAGTTCCTCCGATATTTTCTCTTTCCATGATTTTCTTCACTGCCAAAGCTGCTGTGATATTTAATGGAATACCCGCATTATGACCTTCTCCATGACCAGGAGCTCCTTCAATGATCGGTTTATGGTAGGCAACCCCAGGATACTGAGAGGCTTTTGGAATATCATCTACATCGGAACCTAAAGCGATTACCGGGCCTTCTCCATTACTCCATGTGGCAAACCATGCCGTTGGGATATTTGAAACACCCATTTTAATTTCAAATCCGTTTTCCTGAAGTATTCCAGTTAAGTAGTTAGAGGATTCTACTTCCTGAAATCCTAGTTCTGCAAAACTAAAAATCTTATCAACCATTACTTGGCTCATTTTTGCTTCCTGCTCTACAATTTGAAGGACTTCTTGTTTTAAAGCCTCTTTTTGCTTTTCGGAGTATTTCTTCTGTCCAAAAGAAATTTGAGTGATTAATAATGTAACACAAACCGCAAAGGTTTGCCTTAATAGGGTAGAGATTTTCATAGGGTTGATGGTATGGTTAAAGTGAAAAATACTAAAAAGTCATGAGTTGAATTCAAAAAAATGATCAATGGATATAATTAATAGACAGGAGGAATTAGAGATTTTCATTCCAAACCCAGTCAATTTTCCTATTTTTGCAGGCGTTTAGCAAAAAAATCACGAATAATTCAATCATGGCGGAGTACACTTTTAGGGAAATTGAGAATAAATGGCAGGCTTACTGGGAAAAGAACCAAACTTTCCTGGCAAAAGTAAACCCTGAGAAACCCAAATTTTATACCCTGGATATGTTTCCTTACCCTTCAGGAGCAGGATTACATGTGGGGCATCCTCTTGGTTACATTGCTTCTGATATAGTGGCTAGATTTAAGACACTAAAGGGGTTTAATGTTCTTCACCCAATGGGCTATGATAGTTTTGGATTACCTGCTGAGCAATATGCAATACAAACTGGTCAACATCCCGCGATCACTACTGAACAAAATATTACTCGATATACGGAGCAATTAAAGAATATTGGATTTGCATTCGATTGGAGCAAAGAAGTGAGAACTTCTGATCCATCCTATTACAAATGGACTCAATGGATATTCATGCAGCTATTCAATAGCTACTATGACCAAGATGCAGATAAAGCACTTTCTATTGATTCATTAGTTTCCAGGTTTGAAAAAGGGGGAAACAAAAATATCAAAGCAGCTTGTGATGATGAAACTCCTATTTTCTCCGCTGAAAAATGGAACGCATATTCTGAGAAAGAAAAACAGGAAATGCTGTTAAAGTACAGATTAACTTTCCTTGCTGAAACTACCGTAAACTGGTGTTCTGCTTTAGGGACAGTTCTTTCTAACGATGAAGTAAAAGATGGTTTTTCTGAAAGAGGCGGTCATCCTGTAGAACGAAAAAAAATGATGCAGTGGTCTATGAGAATCACTGCTTATGCAGACAGATTATTACAAGGTCTTGATAAAATTGATTGGTCTGAACCAATCAAAGAAATGCAACGAAACTGGATTGGAAAATCGATTGGCGCGGAAGTGATTTTTCAAGTCAAAGATTCCAATGAAACCATCAAGGTATTTACTACTCGAGTGGATACTATATATGGAGTCACCTATTTAGCCTTAGCCCCAGAATCTGATTTAGCAGCCGCTTTGATTACTGATGATCAAAGAGAAACTGCTGAGGCATATATAGAAGTAGCCAAAAACCGCTCGGAGCGAGAACGAATGAGTGATGTCAAGACAATATCCGGAGCATTTACAGGTTCTTATGCCATTAATCCTTTTAACGGAGAAGAAATCCAAATTTGGGTAGCAGATTATGTTTTGGCGGGATATGGAACCGGAGCTGTGATGGCAGTACCAGCTCATGATGAACGTGATTACAACTTTGCAAAGCACTTCGGCTTAGAGATTCGACAAGTGATCGAAGGATCTATGGAAGAAGGATCTTTTCCCGGAAAAGGTGGCCTAATCATTAATTCTGGCTTCATTTCTAATCTTTACATGAAAGATGCCATGATCAAAGCCATCGAATTTTTGGAGGAAAAAGGCATCGGAAAAGGTAAAATCCAATTTAGAATGCGCGATGCTATTTTCACGCGTCAACGCTATTGGGGAGAACCACTTCCCGTGTATTTCAAGGAAGGATTACCATATCTGATTGAAGAAAAAGACCTTCCTTTAGTTCTTCCAGAAGTAGATAAATATTTACCTACCGAAGATGGTGCTCCTCCACTTGGTCGGGCAACAGATTGGACATACAAATCTGCTGATGGAGAATATCCACTTGAGATGAGCACGATGCCGGGTTGGGCTGGTTCAAGCTGGTATTTCTTTAGGTACACGGACCCTAAAAACGAATCCGAATTTGCTGCTAAAGAGAATACTGATTACTGGGGTGCAGTGGATTTATATATCGGAGGTTCCGAACATGCTACTGGACACTTATTATATTCTAGATTCTGGACCAAGTTCCTTTACGATCTGGGAGTGGTAAATATTGACGAGCCTTTCCAAAAAATGATCAATCAGGGAATGATTCAGGGTAGGTCAAATTTTGTATATAGAATAAAAGGCACCAATAAGTTTGTAAGTCACGGACTGAAAGATCAACACGAAACTTCGGCAATGCATGTCGATGTAAATATTGTCTACAATGATCAATTGAACTTA
>NZ_JAHEBC010000105.1 GCF_024642405.1 Algoriphagus sp.
ACAACAAAGCCTCGATTAGGGTAATGCAAAAAATAGGGATGGACTATTGGCTGGACTTCGATCATCCGGATTTAAAAAAGTCAAAACACCTGAATCCTTGTAGTTTGTATAGAATATCTTTTTGAGATTTAGTAGAAATACTGTGGAAATAAACCTCCCTTCGGTCGGTGAAATAAAGGGGAATTCAGAAAGCTAAAGTCTTAAATCTAAAAAAGATAGCACTTCGAGTAGAAATAAAGAAGATAGCTTAAAGGCAGATAGTATTATTGAAATACTTGGAAATACCATTGAAATACACCTCTCTTCGGTCGGTGAAATACTGAACTAACCTATCTCGCCACAGGCCTATTTCGGACGACGAAGGAGTCCTTATTTCGCCGCCTGCCTGCCGAAGGTAGGAAGGCTTATCTCAGGAGCGCAGCGACCCTATCTCGCGAAGCATATCTCGCGTCAGCATATCTCGGGAGCAAAGCGACCCTATCTCAAAAGCGCAGCGACCCTATCTCGCCGCCTGCCTGCCGAAGGTAGGAAGGCATATCTCAGCATAGCTGTATTTCAGGCGACAAAGGAGCCTATATCTCGCGAAGCATACTTCATTTTAAAAAAAAGATGCCATCTCCAAAGGAAATGACATCTCACCACCCAACCCAACTTTAACTATTACGCTAAGAATAAAGATGCAATACCAAGGACTGCGTCTTTGCTCAGAGGCTCATCCCAGCCTTCTGACACAGCAGCTGCATCAATTCCCGTTAAGGAAGTCACATTTACTCCACCATGAGTTACATTATCCTCTCCCATATAAATAGCCTGAGTGGCCGCAGGAAGAGTTCCGATTGACGCATTGGTGATCCAGCCTTTTACAGTATCCTGTCCTTTTTTAGTTCTTAATCTTCTGACCATAGAAGCATGTCTTGCCTCCACAGAGTGAATGGAAAGTGCTGCAGTCAGCACCACATCAGACTCCATTACATTCGCAGCCTGGCCTTTATAGGCTCTCACTCCAGTATCTTCGAAAGCTTGGGAAAGTGCCAAGAATGTAGGATAATCAGTAAACGGGGAGAAATTACCACCTGCGGTGAAATCAAAATCCGGTTCTGCCACTGGCATCCCACCAAGTACATTTCCGATTACTTCAGTCAGGAAGTTTACATGAGCGAGTTCGTGATCTCTGATCTTCATAAAAATAGTTTGATCTGCTCCCTCAATTACTCCAGAATCCAAGCCCATCTGATAATATCGGTATTCTAAATGCTCCAAAGTCAAGGCATAGTTCAAAACTCCGATCAAACTGGCGGTATCTGCCTTGGCAACTTTTGGGAGTGCTGAAAGAATACCGAGTGGTACAGCCGCCATGGCCATTTTTTTACTGAGATCTCCAAACTGGCGGAAAGCTTCTCTTCTGGAGAAAAACATATCTTTTTCTTCCGAACTATTCGTGTCCGGACACATCGTATCGAGCAATTTTAATAAGTTCATATCTAATTGTGGTTAAGGTGAATATTAGCTCGGCAATTGACTGAAGTCAATCGGCGTTTTTACATAAGTAGAAGCTGCTGTCAAAACATCTGTGAAGCCCAACGTACGCTCCAGACCATTTGAATCTATCAAATCGTCTCCTGCGAAATCAACCGAACCCGGATTGATCAAATCTCTAATCGCTGCTGCATGTCTTGCTTCAACAGAAACAATCTTTCCAGCGATCAAGAGATAATCTGCATTTTCGATAAACTGTCCGGCACCATTATATGCTGCCACACCTAGATCTTCAAAAGTCTTAGCAGCTGCCAAAACGGATGTTCTGCTACTGAAATCAATCGAGCTAAAATCCACTTCAAGATCTGCAATAGCAGAACCGCCCAAAGCTGCTTTAAAGAATTCTCTATGAGCCCTTTCATGCTTCTCTAGATCTCCCATAATGGTTTTTTCTTCTGCACTGGCATTGGCGAAATAGCCTCCACCGATTACACTGGCATAAAACGCTGCTTCCAACTGCTCCAAGGCATAGGCATAATTTAAAATCCCGACATCTCCAGACCCAAGTTTTACACCTGTTGTCATGGAAGGCATCATATCTTCATCGTCATTACAGCCCATCAGCAGTAATCCTGCTCCTGCTACTGACATTGTCCCAAACTTCAGGAAATTCCTTCTGTTGGTATTTGTCACCAGTCCTTTAGGCTTGATCAATTCATTTTTCATTTTAATTGTGTTTAGGTTAATAATCCGGTTTTTTAGTTTCCATGGAAAAAAATTCAACCATATGACCAAACAGATTCGGTCGGATGATTTGGAAAGAATTACGAAGAGACTGGAGGAACTGGATTGAGTAGAAACTAAAAAATGATTTTTCTTTTTTAAGAATATCGCCTAATCTACTAAAAATCAATTATTTAACTTAAAACAAACTAAGTATCTTTAAATGGTATTTTTTTTTAATTCATCTCAAGTGAATTATCTTCCCATTTTAAAACTAATAGGTTCTATAAGTCACCAGATGTTCAATTTTATTTTATTGATTTCCTTGATGTGGGTTTCGTCCCCTTTTAAACAGGAAAGTTCTGCTAAAATGGAACCTGAAATAGTTTTGGATTCTCTAATCAGTCTTAGTGAAAAATACCTGTATTCCGAATGGGACAGTGCATTTTTGTATTTAACCAAAGCTGATTCACTTGCGCATATTTTAAAGAAAGACAATAAAATCGGCCAGATTGCTAATTTATTTGGAACATTATATTATGTCGAAGGAGAATATGTAAAATCCATCGAATATTATTCTGCCGCTAGTGAAATTTTCAATGAAACCCGAGATCAGTCCGGACTAAGCTATGCCCTAAATGGACGGGGACTCATATACCTAAGTCAAAATGAGCTGGAAAGAGGCATTGATATTTTTAACCGATGCATTGAAATCAATAAAGCCCTAGGAGACACCTATAGTGTTGGGAGAAACTATTTCAATCGAAGTATTGGAGAATCAGATCTAGGTCAATTTGAAAAAGCACATCGTTCCATTGATTTAGCTTTGGAATATCTAAAGGATCATCAGGACAGGGTAATTTATACCATGACCCTTAATAGAGCTGGCAAAATCTACTTCGACGAAGGCAATCTGGAAGATTCAGAAGAATACTACAACCGAGTTCTGAACTACACAGGTCAATTAAGTAATTGGGCAAAAGCATTTGCATATACAGGTTTGGCAGAAATAGAGCTCGCAAAGGGTAATATTAGAAAGGCTCTGGAATATGGAAAAACAGCTAAAGTCTCAGTTGATAAAACCAGAGGATATTGGGATAAGGCTAGGTTATCAAGATCTATGATAAGCATTTACGAGCAACTTGGTCAATATGATATGGCTTTAGACAACTCCAAGCTTTACAAAGCCTACTCAGACAGTTTATATAATGAAAATAAAAATGCTGAAATCAGCTATTTACAGCTTCTTTTAGCGAACGCAGATAACCAGAATCTCCTACAGGAAAAAGAACTGGCAGAAAGCAGTGCTCAATTCAATAAAAAATTCACAATCATTTTGACTATGGCCCTTATCGGGCTAATCATAGGCTTTATCCTTTATGGAAGGGTGATCCGACAAAAAGAAAAAATAAATCAAGTTCTTCTAGAAAAGCAAAAGGAGATACAAATACAAAACGAAAAACTGGAAGCTATCAATGAGGAAAAGAATAAACTATTTTCGATCCTTTCCCATGATTTAAAGACTCCAATTAATTCTGTTAAAGAACTATTGGAGTTGGAGGAAAATGGATTACTTGATGAAAATGAACAAAAAACAGTAAGAAAACTCCTGATCAAGCAAGTCTCTGATACCGATGAGATGATTCGAAAACTCCTTCGTTGGTCTCATGCCCAACTCGATGGAATTATAACTAAACGGACTCCTACTAACCTTTCTGAAATTGTTAAAGAACAAATCAATCAATTAGATTATCAGACGATTTCTAAAAATATCAGCATTGATACCACGTCGATTTTTGATAATATTCAAATTATTGTTGACCCTCAGCAACTTCAGATTATCCTTCAAAATTGTCTTCAAAACTCTATCAAATTCTCAAATCCAGATAGCACTATTAAATTATGGAATTCAGAAAATGAGAATGATGACTACATTGATCTTCACATCAAAGATGAAGGAGTCGGTATTTCAAAAGAAAAAATCGAAGAAATTTTCTCTCAAGTAGTTCGAGTCAGATCCACAGAAGGAACACAAAAGGAAAAAGGAACTGGCTTGGGATTGCTTTTGGTAAGACAGTTTATGAAAAAAAACCATGGATACATAAGTATCAAAAGCCAACCCAACCAAGGAACTGAAATCATTCTTAGTTTCGAGAAAGCTAATCATACAAAAGAAAAAATTGATTCTTAAGTCTAAAAACCCCAATACTATGAAAAAACTTTTTCTTCTTCACCTCGTCCTTTTGATGGCTATGCCTCTTTTTTCCCAGCAAATAACTACCCGTGAAATGGATCGGATCAACTGGATGGAATTTGCGGATTTTGTCCCTGAAAAAATCAACACAGTCTTACTACCCACTGGTACTTTGGAACCACATGGTGTGGTAAATAATGGTGCGGATAACACTGCTCCTTTTGCCATGGCAATGGATATTGCAGAAGAACTTAATGCGATGATTGCCCCAACCCTGAATTATGGAATTACAGGAAGCATGGCTGCTTATCCTGGAGCCTTTCAAATTACTGAAGAAGCATATGCTCCCTTTATTCGTGATATTTTGAAAGGCCTTGCCAAAAACGGTTTCAAAAATATTATCATTCTTAATGGTCATGGTGGTGGGCAAACTGCTGTCTTGCAGGAAGTGGCTGAAGAAATCGCCAATCAATTGGGAGTCCGTACTCTGGTAATCAATTGGTGGTCTTACGCTTCTGACGTGACGATGGAAGTCTTTAAAGAAGATGGTGGACATGCGGGATTGAACGAAACAGCATACATTCAGGCCATTGATCCAACGTTAGTCCACAAGGAAAAATACAATGCTGACATGGCAACTCCTTATCCAAAAAGCGGTACCTATTCAGCCGTGCCTTTCCCTTCCAGCATTGGTTTGTATCAAGAAGGTCAGGGCTACCCCAACTTTGACGAAGCTCAGGCCAAAGAATACTTTCAAAAAGTAAATGCCAAAATAGCTGATTTGATCAAGGAAACCATTCGAAAATGGGATATGGCAGGACTGTGATATAAGATGTAGGATATATGATTTTTATGAAAACTTCGAAATTCGACATTCCTCATTCCTTGTTCGGAATTTGAAAAAATGATGAATATCAAACTCCGAACATTGAATAATGAAGTGTCGCAGATAGTTCTTAAAATTTTAGCTGATGTTTTTTTCCGACAAAACCTACCAAAACCTCACTCCTGCTGACTTCCAAATCGGAGAATACGAAAGTTGCTCCTTTGTAGGTTGCAACTTTTCCAATTTGAATTTTCAGGGTTCCAGCTTCGAAAACTGCACTTTCAAAAACTGTGACCTCAGCAATGCAAAAGTCAGTGGGGTTTCTTTTCAGTCCGTACAGTTTGAAAGCTGTAAAATTCTCGGCGTCCACTTCAACGCTGCCAATCCCTTTCTGCTGGAATTCAATTTTCAAAATTGCCAGCTGGACTATAGCAACTTCTACAGTCTCAAGCTGAAAAAATCTATCTTTCAGAAGTGTAAATTACTCGAAGCGGACTTTTCGCAGGCCGACTTGACAGGGGCAAGTTTCAGCGGCTCAGAACTCAGCGGAGCAGTTTTCGACCAAAGCAACCTGGAAAAAGCTGACTTCCGTGAAGCTATTAACTATCGAATCGATCCAGAAATCAATCGCATCAAAGGTGCAAGATTTGATATCGAAGGACTTCCTGGTTTGCTGGGTAAGTATGGAATTAAGATTGGTTGAGAGTCATTCTGATTTCAATATTTTGTATTTTAGAACATGCCGACAGTATATTCTGAAAATGGTTTTAGGTTCTTCTTCTATAGCTATGATCATTTGCCTGTACATATCCATGTTGAAAAATAAGGTAAAACAGCTAAATTCCTCCTTGATCCAATTGAATTAAGTTCCTCAAAGAAGTTTAAGGCATCTGAATTACGCGAAATCCGTATCATTATTAATTCTAAGATTGAATTCTTTAAAGAAAAATGGAATGAATACTTTAACTAAATTAAAATCTAATCTTGCTATCGATCTAAGTTTTACGATTGACAAAATGACCATTTATGTGGAAGATGGAAGAGAAATAAGTATTCCATTGGAATGGTTTCCTAAGCTTCGATCAGCTACTCCCGAACAGTTGAATAATTGGAGATTTATTGGCGATGGAGAAGGGATTCATTGGGATGATCTAGATGAAGATTTGTTAGTCAGTGAATTAATCTCTTGATCAACAAGATATAATGCGCTTAACTGAAGTCAAAAGCTTCGGTTTTTTTATGCCTTATTTCTAAGCCCTTGAAAAAATAAGTCGCGACAATTCCCTCCATATTCTTGCTTTTCATTTTACTTTTTGACTACATTATAAACATTAATTTGTTGATTTAATTAACAAAATAAATGAAATATAGTAGAAATATACCTCCCTGCGGTCGGTGAAATATCTTGAAAAAGATAGCTCTGCGAGCAGATAAGTTAAGATAGCCTAAAGGCAAATAGATTTCGAATCTCCGTTGGTAGAGCATAAGTAATTCGAACGGTCATTTCGAACGGAGCTTGCGGAGAGAGAAATCTCAACGATTTAGGCGATTTACCTAGAATTAATTAGATCTCTCCTCTCTCTGATCGTCGAGATGACTTATTAGTATTTATGGTACTGTCTAAGTTTTCAGGATTTAGTATGTACGACATAGACCAGAGAGCGCAGCGACTATATCTCGCGAAGCCTATTTCAGACGACGAAGGAGTTTATATCTCAGGAGCTAAGCGACTTTATCTTATTATAAAAGATAGCTCTGCGAGCAGATAAGTTAAGATAGCCTAAAGGCAGATAGTGTTATTGAAATACTTGGAAATACAATTGAAATAAACCTCCCTGCGGTCGGTGAAATACTATCTCCATTTTATTTCGTCGGAGGCGTATCTCGGGAGCGGAGCGACCTTATCTCAGCGTCTACCAGAGGTAGTAAGCTGTATTTCAGACGACGAAGGAGTCTATTAGATTTCTCAGTCGTTCCTCCTTCGAAATGACACCCAAAAGGTTCACGACAATTCGTAAATCAAAAATCGTAACTCGTAAATGTTCATCAACTGCCATTCTCACTTCAGCTTCAAATACGGAACAATGTCCGTGGATGCGCTTATCGCTGAGGCGAAAGCCAAGAGACTGGATGCTTTCGCCCTGACAGACATCAACTGCACCGCTGCTGTTTTTCCTTTTATCCGTGCTGCACAAAAAGCTGGAATACATCCTGTCATTGGCATTGACTTCCGGAATGGTACACAGCAATCCTACATCGGTCTGGCTAGGAATCAGGAAGGTTTCTTCGAACTCAATAACCATCTTTCTAATCATCTGATTCATAAAAAACCTTTTGGCAAACGAGCTCCAGAATTCGATCATAGTTTTATTATTTATCCACTTCCAGAGCGACATTTCTCCCTCCGGCAAAATGAATACATCGGTGTGCATCCCTCGCAGCTTAACCGGCTGATTTCTTCTACTTGGTTTAAATATAAAGATCGACTGGTTATCCTTCAGCCAACTACTTTTACTTCCAAAATCGAATTCAACGCCCACCGACTCTTGCGAAGCATGGATCTCAACACCCTGCTGAGTAAACTTCCCGCAGAAGAACAAGCTGATCCTAGCGATCGGTTCTACAGCTATGCGGACATGGTGGCCCGTGCCGAAAGTCACAGCTATCTACTCGCCAATGCACAGAAACTCCTGGAACACTGCCAGTTCTCCTTTTATTTCCAGGCTGTCAAAAACAAACGGGATGTACTAGGTTCGGACTGGGAGGACTATGATTACCTACGTCAGGAAACCTTCAAAGGAGCGCTCTATCGATATCCTGACCTTACTCCAACTATTTCACAACGTATCGAAAAAGAACTCGAACTGATTCAGCAAAAGGCTTTTACTTCCTATTTCCTGATCAATTACGACATCGTGACATTTGCGCAGCAGCGCAACTTCTATCATGTGGGCCGAGGTTCCGGTGCCAATAGCATCGTGGCTTATTGCCTCGGTATCACAGATGTGGATCCGATCGAACTGGATCTGTATTTCGAGCGCTTTATCAATCTCTATCGTGAAAATCCACCGGACTTCGACATCGATTTTTCGTGGAAAGATCGAGATGAAGTCACCGATTACATTTTTCGAAAATATAATCAGGGAAAACACGAGCATGTTAGTTTACTGGCGGCTTACAGCACTTTTCAGTACAATTCCGTCTTCCGCGAATTGGGAAAGGTCTTCGGCTTACCCAAAAGTGAAATTGAATCTTTGATCCACTTTGCGGATAAGCCGAATTTCCAAGCGGATCAGTTCGGAAAGCTCATCATGAAATACAGTCAGGTGTTGCATGATATGCCTTCGCATTTGACGATACATGCTTGCGGAATTCTCATTTCCCATAAACCCATCCATTATTACACTGCCACAGAAATGCCTCCTAAAGGCTTTCCTCTTTCGCATATCGACATGCATGTGGCCGAAGATATTGGTTTGCATAAGTTCGATATTCTGAGTCAGCGTGGACTGGGACATATCAAAAGTGCCATCGAAATCATCTATCAAAACCAAGGAGTAAAAGTTGATATTAGGAAGGTGGAGCAGTTCAAAAAAGACCCGAAAATCAAGGAACATCTTCGGGATGGACATACCATTGGTGCATTTTATGTGGAGTCTCCGGCCATGCGTATGCTTTTGGCAAAGATGAAAGCCGATGAATACCTCGAGCTTGTTGCCGCCAGTTCCATCATCCGTCCAGGAGTGGCTCGATCAGGAATGATGCGGGAATATATTCTGCGCCATGTCGATGAGGAGCGGCGTAAAATAGCCCATCCAGTGCTGGCGGACATTATGCCCGAAACCTACGGCATCATGGTCTATCAGGAAGATGTGATCAAAGTAGCCCATTACTTCGCAGGATTAAGTCTGGGTGAAGCCGATGTGCTGCGTAGAGGCATGAGCGGAAAATCACGCTCCAAGGATGAGTTTCAACGTGTCAAGGATCGCTTTTTTAGCAATTGTCGGGAGAAAGGTCATGAAGATAAAATCGCCGGGGAAGTCTGGTATCAGATCGAAAGCTTTGCGGGTTACTCCTTTGCCAAGGGACATTCCGCTTCCTTTGCGGTGGAAAGCTACCAAAGTTTGTACCTCAAAGCCTATTTCCCGCTGGAGTTTATGGTCGGAGTCATCAATAATTTCGGAGGCTTCTACCATACTGAATTTTATGTACACGAACTCCGAATGAACGGAGCCGATATCCAGGCTCCGCACATCAACGAAAGTGAATATCTGACCAGAATCACGGGGAAAATAGTCTATTTGGGATTAATTCACCTCAAGTATCTGGAGAAAAATTCCGTAGAAAAAATCCTGACTGAGCGTAGACAAAATGGTCATTTTCTGGGTTTGACAGACTTTTGTGGAAGGGTAGAAATCAGTTTGGAACAACTCTTAATTTTAATTCGGATCAATTGTTTCCGTTTTACAGGCAAAACCAAACAAGAACTACTTTGGGAAGCACATTTCATTTTAAACAAGCGAAAGGCAATCCCCGGACCCACGGATCTCTTCAAGAAAAACACAGGATTCGACTTTCGTCAGCCAACCGTACCCCAACTCGAAGAAATCGACATCCGGCAGGAAATCGTGGACCAGATCGATATTCTGGAGTTTCCGTTGGACTCACCTTTTCACCTAATCAAAGATCAAAGCATTCGGGGCATTCGGGCAGCCGAACTCAAGAGCTATCTTGGCAAAACCGTACAAATTGTTGGCTACCTAGTTACGGTCAAATATACCCGAACAGTCAAAGGAGATGTGATGAATTTCGGCACCTTTATCGACCGGGAAGGACACTGGGTGGATACGGTACATTTTCCTCCCGTGGTCAAAAAATATCCTTTCAAAGGCCGGGCAATCTACCTGATCGAAGGGAAAGTCACTGCGGAATTTGACTTCTACAGCATTGAGGCTAGCAAATGTGAAAGACTGGAATATTGGAATGGGGGAGAGTAAAAATCACTTCCTACACTCCATTAAAATCTTACTTTCAAAAACCCGGTCATCTTTGAGAATTTTGAAAAAATCATCGAGATACGAATTGAATACTTTATAATCAGATTTACCAATCATTGCCTCATGGCTACCAGCAATTTCCCAGATTTCAGGTTCCAAAGCAATGAATTCCTGTCGAATGGCCTGCATCAAAGATTCTTCTCTACAATAACCCCTATAAAGCCTGTCCGTTACGTGCTCAATATCTACCAGATTACTGACTTGAGAATAAGGTGGATTAACCAATCCCGTCATATCAAAATCATAAGCCAAAGGAACCACTGTCTTCGCATCTAATTTCAGGATTTTCATGTTGTGTTGAAACATGGTAGACCAATCCGTATTCCCGATCATCAACTGGAAGAAATCATGTCTTACTGCTGCAGAGTCCTCCAGAACTGTTCCTAGAATCTTTTTCCCTTCCAAAATCTCCCCGTCAAAGCGGTCTGCTACTTCATCATCATCCTCGATAAAAAACCCCATCAATTCCGCAATTTCGCCCTTTTTATCATCCTCATTTTCCAAATAGACCTTAACCAATCTGGTCTGAAAAGTAAATTCCGTTACAGGCTCTGCTAGTTTATAGCATAAATATTCTTTGATAATATCATCATCCGCACCATTTGATCGAGTACATGGGATCACTAACTTCAAGTTCCTATTTCCATCAAAAATAGTCCCCTTGGACTGCTTTTTTTTGATCTTTAAACGAAGTGGTGGATAATAGCAATTAGCCAGTCTGAAATTACCACGAACCCGTAGGTCTATATCCAGAGAGTCCCAAAGCCCTGTTTCTTCATTTTTATATTGCAAAAAACTCTCCACATAGGTAGAATCGTTTGACTCCTTTTTGATATCCTTGACCGAAAATTTCATCTTGATTTCCAAGGGTTCCTGCTCAGAAAATATATTCTGAGAATCTTGCCCAAAGACATTCAAGCTCAATGCCGATATCAAAAAACAAAAACACAAAGCATTCAATAAAGCTTTCATAAGGTCCTATTAGGTTAAAAGAAAAAAGACAAATCTATCTAAATACCAAACTGATCATTAGTCAAAATCAAACATATCCAACTTAACATCATCAATCCCATCTTGATCAAAAGGATTTTCGAGTTGCTCCTGAACATTGAAAAGTGAGATTAAGATGAATGAAGAGATCAAAGCCAAAGTATATAAAATCCAAGGATCACTTTGCGACCCACCGTCCAATAGCCTGAAGTAAGCTGAAGGTACATATATTATCGGGTAGAGATAGATGAAAATCAGACAATAAGCCCGAATTGATGTAGGAGTTCGATGCTCTTTTATAGCAGCAACATTTTCTATCCCTAGCAAGACATCTTTCATAAATCCCTGGATTTTCAAAGATGCATTAAACTTCATCGATACTGAGCGTTCTCGAATATAATCGCTTATTTTGGAAGCTTCCTTACGAACAGTTTCAAGAGATGTTGGCTCTGGGCCAAGGTATTCCAGCAGGTATTTTGAGATATTATGAATCGTGATTTTTAGATTGATTTTATCTTCCTCGCTGATTTTAGACTGACTTTGCAAGCAAGCATCCACAGTAATCAACCCCGATTTGAATTTTGCCAAATGCTCGATTGCTTTTTCCCTTCTTTTAAAAGCTCCACGTATTGTAAAAACCAAGGGAAAAATAATGGCAATACTAATCATCGTGAGGTCAAAGTTGTATTGAAAGTTTTTGACCAAAGTAAAGTGAGTTGCTAAGCCGGTAATAGACAAAGCCATTAAAGTCCTCCAATTAATGATGACCAAGTATTTTTCCATGCTAAAAATCCGAGTTGAATGGATTTGCGATTCCTTAAAAAATTCAAATAATTCAATTTTGAACTAAGACTTTCCAAAGGAAATCATGCAATAATTTGAACAATTATAATTTACAACTCTAAAATATAGGATTTTTTTTATTCATTTTCCTTTAAAAAAATATTCTTAAACTCTACTTCTGCGCCTTCTGCTTGCAAAGCTATCTGACCATGATTTGCAGTAGCTCCATAGCCATCATTC
>NZ_JAHEBC010000106.1 GCF_024642405.1 Algoriphagus sp.
CTCAATCTTCAAATCAACTTGTTCTTTCTTTTTACTTTCGAAAGCTTCTTGAGTATAGTTTTCCAATGCTAAAAGCTGAGTCTCCAATCGGATTTTTTCTTCTCTTACTACCTTTAAAAGCGAACCTGTTTTTCCAGACAAATCAAATCTTTCTAAACCAAAAAGCTCCTTCATCATTTCTGCTCTCGGTCCAGGAGTCAGGTCTATAAACTCCCTGAATTTCCCTTGGGGAATGATCACCGTTTGCTTGAAATGCTCTTTTTTCATGCCGATGATTTCCTCGGCTTTTTCCGAAATCGGCTCCCAATTCCCTTCTATTTTTTCGTAGAAAGTATGTTCAGCCGGTCGCACTTCTTCAAATTTCTTAGGGTTTCTTTTCGCAGCATACCTTCCCAAAAAGCTTTGAGAGTTGTTTTTCCCGGATAGAAACTCAAAATTGATCAGAAGTGCATCGCTCTGTAAATTGAGCATGCTGTTTTTCTCACCTCGATCTGAAAGCCGCTCTGTACTTCCATAGAGTGCTAGAAGTATGGCCTCCAAAATAGAAGACTTTCCGCTTCCTACTGCCCCAAAAATTCCAAATAGCCCCGCTGCTGTCAACTGATCAAATTTGATGATCTGTCTTTCTTTATAAGAATAGAGTCCTTCTATTTCCAGTCTAATTGGAATCATGATTCGTTACTTTGGCTGATTACTTCTCTAAAAATCTCCATCAATTCTTCATTGGGTTCCTGCCCCTTTTCACTCTTATAAAAAAGTTGGAAAAGGCTGCTCATATCTTTTCCCAGATCCTCTACTTTCAAATTGTAATTTTCCTGTCCGAGTGGGTTTTTGATCTGAGGAATCAAATTGACGATTCCATCATGGGCTTTCATAATCGCTTTTCTGGTTGCAGCATCAATGGAATGCTCCGTGATGTAAGTAATTTCTACAAAGCAAAAAGGATTCTCTTCCAGCCAGGTCAGCGTTTCTTCCAGTTTTTCAAAAGTCATTCGATACAGTTGCCTACCTTGTTTCAAACCGATGGCTTTATAGGTCACTGCTTGGTTAGGCTCCGCATCGATGAGCACCACTTTCTTTTCCTGGTCCGCTTCGCTGAAAGAATAGGCCAAAGGTGAACTGGAATATACCACTGGGCAGTGTTCGTGGCCAACTGAATGGTAGCGATGCAAATGGCCCAGAGCCGCATATTGGATTTGTGAGGGAATATTTTTCGTGAACAAAGCCTGTGTTCCTCCCACGTGTAAAATCGGCCTTTCGGATTCCGGTTCTGCTTCCGGAGTTGTGCCTTCTTTCATAAAAAAGAAATGACCCACAAAGAGATTCACCCCATTTTCATCACAATAGGAATTTGCCAGTTTCTTCCATTTTTCCTGTAAAACCTCTCTGAATTCCGCCTCTCGATCTCCTTCTCCGAGATAAGTTTTTAATAAGGTTTCGTTGGCATAAGGTGCCAATATCACTCGTATTGGAAAATCAAATTTCGGAAGTTTCAACTCCACAAATCCTGATTCCGATTTCGTTATTTCAATTCCTGAGTCCAAGTTACCAGTAGGAATAATGCTGTCATATCTGCTGTAAAACAGGATTCCCAATTCCCTTGCGAGCGGGTCCGGTGCTTCGACAAACTGGGTGCTATCATGATTTCCGGAGATGGCAATGATTGGTCTTTCTCCATTTTTTGAAAGCTTTCGAAGAGTTTTATATAAAAGTTCGACTGCTTCATGATTGGGATTGAAAGTGTCGAAAATATCCCCGGCGAGGAGGATCAAATCCACATTTTCCTGATCTGCTATGTCAATGATTTCTTCCAGTACGAGCTTTTGCTCTTCTAATCTGGAAAATTCCTGAAGTCTTTTGCCCAAGTGCCAATCGGCAGTATGTAAGATTTTGATCATGGATGAATGGAAAAAGTAAAAAACTAAGTTAATCTTATGCTTTGCCGCTTGCAAGCTAAAATGCATGAATGACAGCAATTGGCATTTTTATTGACTAGCAAGGCCTAATGAAATTTGATAACATGCGACTGTGGGTTTTCCTGCTTATAGCAGTCTTTTCGGGAACATTTGCCCATGCAAAAATGGATGGAGATTCTCTTTTGATCCAACAGGGGGTAGCCAGCTTTTATGGCAAAAAATTTCACTTGAGGAAAACTTCAAATGGTGAAGTTTTTCATATGGATAGTTTGACTGCCGCACATAAAACATTGCCTTTTGGGACTGTTTTAAAGGTAACTAGAGTAGATTCTGGTAGATCAGTTTGGGTAAAAATCAACGATAGATTACCTAAATATTCCAAGCGAATCATAGATTTATCCCGAGCGGCTGCTACCCAATTAGATATGATACTTGATGGGGTAGCAGTAGTGAAATTAGAGGTAGTCGAACTAGAGGTAATCGATACTCTGATAGAGTATTATGGAGAAGAAAAACCACCAAGTATTCGATTACGTCCCATAGCTACAGCTATTAATTTTTATAAACCCATACCCGACTGGTTTATCCTTCCGGATTTGACAATTATTAACAGGCCTTTGTGATTATTTCTTTTGAGATTAAATAATTTCTTAGTTTATTCAATTTGAAACTATTTAAATTCATGAGACATTTCCAATTTACTCTCCTGTTCTTTTTAATCACCTTATTTTTTTCCTGCGAACAAAAAGAAGAGAAAGTCGAAGAAGCTCCTACTGAATCTTTTAGAAATGAAGTGGCCGCTACTGAGGTTCGTGTGGCTACTGCTGAGGTAAAAAGCTTTGATTATCTCATCAATGCAACTGGAAAGCTAGAAGCAGCAAGCCAGGTAACTGCTGTAATAGAGCAAGCTGGATTTTTGATTGAGCTGAATGTGAAGGAAGGCCAATCTGTTTCCAAAGGTGATGTGATTGCGAGGTTGGATCCAACAGAAGCTCAACTGAGGCTAGACAAAGCTCAGATTTCTTTAAGAAATGCAAATGCGGAATATGAATCCATGAAAATGGGGTATGAGACGATTTTTTCTTCAGGAGATGAAGACAGAAAGCAAACCATTGACGAGCAATTGAAAGCGAAAAGTGGACTTTTTATGGCTGAAGTAGAACTAAAAGAGGCACAATTGAACAGGGATCGATGTGAACTGAAAGCTCCGATTTCAGGAAAAATTGCAGATTTAAAATTTAAGGAAGGGAGTCTTGTAGGAGCCAGTCAGGAACTTTGTGAAATAATGGGTAGCAGCCAATTGATACTCAAAGTAAAGGTGCTTGAATCTGATATTTCTTTGATTTCTCCTAATCAAAAAGCAGAAGTTTACGCTGTTTCTGATTCACAGAATGCAATTGACGGGAGAGTCATAGGAATCAATCCAAAAGTAGATGAAAATGGCTTAGTACAAGTGTCAATTTCTATAAGTTCCCGTAAAAATCTCCTACCTGGTATGAATGCCAGAGCGATTATAAGAGCTCCACAAAGCAACAGTTTGGTAGTACCTAAAGATGCTTTGGTTTATAGATCGGGCAGGGCAGTGGTATTTTCGATTGAGAATGATGAATCAAAATGGAATTATGTTGAAGTGGGTAAAGATAATGGGGAGGAAGTAGAGATTTTGGATGGAGTAGATGCTGGCAGTACAGTGATCACCTCTAATAATTTACAATTGGCTCATCAGGCACCTGTTCAGATCGTAAAAGAGTAGGCCATGGTTAGATTTTTATTAGCTAGGCCCATTGCGGTATTTATGACTTTTATGGCACTGATTGTTTTCTCGATCATTGTTCTTCGCAGTTTGCCGATTTCTTTGCTCCCTCCGATAGATGTGCCTCAGATCGTAGTGAAAGTCAATTATCCCAATGCCTCTCCCGAAGCAATAGAGCAAAATGTACTAAACCCCATCAGGGAAGGTTTACTGACGCTGAATGGTTTGGAAGAGATGGATTCCAAGGCAGGGTCTGAAGTAGGAACCATCCGACTGACTTTTGATTACAGTACGCAAATGGAGTTGGCCTATATCGATGTGAATGAAAAGATCGACCGACTAACTAATTCCCTGCCCGAAGATCTTGGAAGGCCCGAAGTCATCCGAATCAATACTTCTGATATTCCAGTAGCAAGGGTACAAGTGGTTCCCAAAGAAGGAATCGATGAAGTAGAAGTAAGTCTTCTTGCAGAAAATGTATTGAAGAAAAGAATAGAACAATTGCCTGGTGTTTCCCTAGTAGACATCAATGGGAAGAAAGAAAGAATTATCACGGTCTCTCCAAATTCACAGGCTTTAGCAGCCTTGGGAATGGGGCAGGAAGAAGTGATCTCTGCGATACAAAATAGTAATCGTGAACTCCCTGGGATTTCTGTGAAGGATGGTCAATTTCGATATTATTTGCGCTTGGCATCAAGAGTAGATACTCCAGATGATATCCAAAAACTTCCTATCAGAACCAAAGGAGGAGCGATTATTCCACTTTCTAAACTGGCGGATATTAGCTATGAAACCAAGGAAATGCTTGGGTATCATTTATTTGGAGAAAATGAAAGCTTAGTCATCACTGTCCATAAGCAGGCTTCCGCAAAGATGAACGAGTTGATGCCTGAGCTGAAAGATGCTTTAGAGTTATTTAGAGTGGATTATCCTCAAGTGAATTTTGAATTGACACAGGATCAATCCAATCTTTTAAATGCTGCAATTTCGAATTTGGAAACCAGTTTGCTTTTTGGGGGTATTTTCGCTTTCGCAGTACTTTTTCTCTTCATGAAAGATTACCGCTTGCCTTTGATCATTGGAGTGAGCTTGCCTTCCTCCCTGATTATTAGCTTTCTGATTTTCTACTTCTTTGATTTATCCATCAATATTATTTCTCTCTCAGGACTTGCTTTGGGGATTGGGATGTTGATTGATAATGCGATCATTGTTCTCGATAATATCACCAGAAAAAGGGATGAGGGTTTATCGATCTTTGAAGCCTGCGTAGAGGGCGTCAACGAGGTAATGGGTGCTTTGATCAGTTCCGTGATGACTACTTTAGCGGTTTTTGTCCCACTCGTATTCTTAAGTGGGATTTCAGGGGCTTTGTTTTTTGATCAGGCTGTGGCAGTTGCGGCAATTTTAACGGTTTCATTGGCAGTCGCCTTCATTTTGCTTCCCATGCTTTACCTGCTGTTTTTTCAAAAGAGCAAAAAAGTACTCGATAAGGAAGAAGGCCCTTTTTTTAAGAGGGTATTAGGACTCTATGAAGTGGGATATTCTTTCATCACCTCCAAAAGAAAATTGGCTTTTTTTACTTTTGCTTTTTTGATTCCATTGGGATTGGGAATCAGTCAATTTTTGAAAACAGAAGGCCTGCCTGAAATAGAAAAGTTAGATGCTACCTTGGAGATTCAATGGAATGAACCTATTGGGGCATTGGAAAATAAGGATCGAGTAGTAGCCTTGATGAGACAATTAGGAGGAAGTTATGACCAGGCAGAATCGGATATTGGTGTAAGACAATTTTTACTTTTTGATGGGGAAAACTCCATTCAACAAGCATTTATTTATTTGCTTTTTCCAGATCAGGAAACGAAAGATGGGAAGCTTCAAGACATACGATCTTACTTAAAAGAAAATTATCCAGAAGCAGGATTTACCCTTGGCGATGCTCCAAACGCCTTTGATCAGTTATTTAGCTCCAATATGCCTTATTACGAAGTCCGGTGGAAGGACCTCTCTTCCAAAGAACCCGTTGCTGAGGAGAAAATGGACCCTTGGCTCAGTCAATTTCCAACACAAAATTGGGAAAGAGGCCCCGGACTTCAGAAGGAAGCTTCAGTGGTATTTACATTGAAAGCGGATAAAATGGCTACCTATCAGGTGCCTGTTAATTCCATTCAGGATCAGATTTCCAAACTGTTCGGTTCATTTACCATTACAGATATTCGCCGTTTTGGAGAAGTAATGCCGATTCGACTCAAAGAACCTAATGATCGATTTGAATACCTGTTGAGAACTACCCAATTGTCCACTTCTGACAGCGTGAGCTACGAATTGAGTGAATTTGTAGACTATGAGTACGAGGATCATTATAAATATATTACTGCAGATCGGGGTGGGGTTTACCAATCCGTTCTTGTGATGGAGGAAAACCCGGATGCACTAAAGTCTGAATATTTCAGTTGGGGACAATCCAAAGATCTAGGAGTGGAAATGACTGGACAATTTTTTAAAGACAAGGAAAATCTTCAGCAATTGATCGGGATCCTTTTGATTTCAGTTTTGCTCTTGTATTTCATTTTGGCAGCTCAATTTGAAAGTTTTATTCAGCCATTGATTGTGGTTTTCACACTTCCACTGGGGGTAGGAGGAGCATTTCTAGTTCTTTGGATTTTTGGAGCCAGTCTCAATGTGATGTCCGCAATCGGTTTGGTGGTAATGTTGGGAATCATGGTGAATGATGCTATTCTAAAAATTGACACCATCAATAGGCTAAGAATCAAGTATGATAAAATGGTCGGAATTTCCTTTGAAGAAGGATTGGAAAAAGCACTTCATGAGGCAGGTCGGATTAGATTAAAACCAATTTTGATGACTTCCATTACTACGATTTTGGCATTGATTCCAATTGTGTTTAGTTCTGGTCTAGGAGCTGATCTTCAGAGGCCATTGGTTTTTGCAGTCATGGGTGGATTGACCATCGGGACAGTGACTGCTTTGTATTTTGTGCCTCTGGCCTATTGGTTTTTTGTGCCCAAAAAGAAACACAAAGAAATTTCAATATGACTCCATTCAGGATTCTGATCGTATTTGTATTGCTTAGTATCATGGGATTTGCCGTGGTGCCTCTGCTCTCCGTGGATCTGAATCCAAGAGAAAGGGAACCTGTTCTAAGTATTAAATACAATGTCAACAATTCCTCGCCGGAAATAGTAGAAAAACTTGCCACCTCGCCTCTGGAAGGTACTTTTTCAAGACTTTCTGAACTCAAGAAAATAACCTCTACTTCCAATTATAATGGAGGCTTCATTACGCTCCGATTTGATAAAAATTCGGACATGGAGATGAAAAGATTTGAGGTATCGGCGATGATCCGACAAGTTTATCCTCAGATGGATCAGCAGGTGTCTTTTCCAACTGTATCTCAAAGTGAGGAAACCCGAGATGATGCCAAAACTCCAATTCTGGTTTACAGTGTCAACGGCCCTTTTGCTTCTTTTGAAATCAAGAAAATTGCGGAGGATATTTTGAAACCTTCGCTGACTAAGTTTGAAGAGGTGGAGGAAGTATTGGTTCGTGGAGCAAATGATCTCCAACTTTTTGTGACCTATGATATTCAACAACTTCAATCTTTTGGGATATCCAAATCCCAATTGGAGGCAAGTATCAATCAAGCATTTGGCACCAGTTACCCCGGAGCGGTTCTAAATTCCAAAGGAGAAACTTTGTTTATTGAAGTGGATCGTTCTTTAAGGGATTTAGATCAATTGGAGGATCTGATAATCAGTGAGGTGGATGGTTCTGAAGTAAGATTAAAAGATATCGCAAAATTGACTTTGGAGGAAGCTGAGCCCACTTACTTTTACCGGATCAATGGCAATAATTCCGTGACGATCTCGATTTTCAACAGGGATGGAGTTAATAAAGTGCTATTGGCACAAAGTCTAAAAGAATCTCTGATCGAAGCTGGGCGATTGTTACCGGCAGGATTTGAGGTAAGATTAGAACGAGATGATACGGAATATCTTGAAAAAGAATTGGATAAAATCTATAAAAGATCTGGGCTTTCCATTCTGATTCTAATCGTTTTTATTTTTCTGATCAATAGAGACATCAAATACCTGAGTATTTTGTTTTTGGGCATTATTGCCAATTTGAGCCTATGCGCGATTGTAATTTACTTTCTCAAAGTAGATATCCATTTGTATTCTTTGGCGGGCCTGACCATAAGTTTTGGGTTGATTGTGGATAATGCTATTATTATGATCGATCACTTACATAAGCACAAAAATAGAAAGGTGTTTTTGGCTTTATTGGCAGCTTCTCTAACAACCATTGCTGCCTTGATGATTGTTTTTTTCCTCCCTGAAGAAGATAGAAAGAACCTTACAGAATTTTCCATTGTGGTTTCCGTGATGTTGGGAATTTCCTTATTGATAGCACTGTTTTTCACTCCGGCTTTTTATCAGGTACTGTTTAAAGAATCCATCAAAAAAGGTAGGGCTTTGACCATTTCAAAATTGAGGAAAAGAGTACAGTACCTCCGAGCATATGAAAGAAGTATTGCATGGACGGCCCATTATAGGAAATCCTTTATTTTCTTATTAATACTCCTTTTTGGGACTCCAATCTTCTTTTTACCTGCCAAATGGGATGAACATGAATGGTACAATAAAACCGTTGGAAATACTTTCTATCAAGAAGAAATTCGGCCTTATGTGGACAAAGCCTTGGGCGGAGCCCTAAGAATGTTTGTCCGGGGAACTTATGAGAAATCCAGTTATAGGGAACCGGAAGAAACACGCCTGTATGTCAATGCCAGACTCCCTTTTGGGAACACACTGGAGCAGATGGACTTTATTATGAAAGAGTTTGAGGTTTATCTCAAAGGGGTGCAAGGGATCGATAAATTTGTGACTACAGTATATTCTGGACAGCAAGCTTCCATCGTAATCACTTTTGAAGAGGCCTATGAAAATGGGGCTTTACCATATCAGTTGAAAGGTAAACTTTCTGTCAAATCCACAGATTGGAGTGGAGCAAATTGGAATATCTATGGAGTTGGGCAGGGTTTTTATACGGGGCCAGGTGGAGAAGGAATCCCTTCATATCGAGTGGAGATGAAAGGCTATAATTTTGATGAGCTGGAACGGCAGGCTGATTTGCTTTCTGAAAAATTATTGAAACATAAGCGAATTCAGGAAGTCAACATTAACGAACGGAATTACGGGGAGCAAAAAACAGATGAATATGTTCTTCGGCTCAATCAGAATCAACTGGCTTTGGGAGGCATGAACCAATATGAATTGATCAGTTCATTGATGGATCTCGCGAAGCCTAGAGGACCTTCTGCGTTTTTGAGTTTAGAGGATAAAAATTATGGCTTGGTGGTTAGGGAATCTGATTCGGATGATTTCAGCAAGTTTGATCTGGAAAGTAAAAGTCTGATCGGAGGAGAAAGCAGAATTTACAAGGTTTCGGATTATGGGACATTGACGAAGGAAACTACGACCAATGCCTTAAAAAAGGAAGATAGGCAATACATTCGGGTTGTTTCTTTTGAATATATGGGTTCTGCCAAATTTGGGAATGAATATCTGGACGAAGTACTGGAAGAGATGAAGACCATCATGCCAATTGGGTACGAAGCCAAAAAACAATCCTATTATTATAGCTTTGAGAGAGCCAAAAGGCAGTATAGTCTCTTGGGATTTTTGATCATCGGGATTTTCCTGATCTGTTCCATTCTCTTCGAAAACCTCAAACAGCCGGTATATATTATTGCGATCATTCCGATCAGTTTTATTGGCTTGTTTTTGATTTTTTCTTTGTTTGATTTCTATTTTGACCAAGGTGGCTATGCAGCGTTTGTGATGCTGGGAGGCTTGGCTGTGAATGCAGGGATTTTCATCATCAATGACCTTAATAACCGAGTCCAGGGGCTTTATAACAGAAATGTTTTGAAGTCTGTTGCTGGAAAAGCCATTCCCATTTTATTGACTGTTTTGTCCACATGTTTTGGCTTGATTCCTTTCATTATGGAAGGTCAGAATGAGATTTTCTGGTTTTCTCTCGCTATTGGGACGATTGGTGGCTTGATATTCAGTATGCTGGGAGTTTTCTGGGTGCTACCTGTATTTCTGTGGAAGAAATATTTGGTTGAAGAGGCGGCTCCCGCTAAGGCACAAAGGAGCAAAAGAAGATGGTTTTTCTCCAGAAAGAAAAAAGGATAATAATTAGAAACTCTTGTCCTATAAATTTCGCTTTTTCAGACTAATCTGAAAATCTTAATTCTTTCTGATGAATAAATTCCCTCTTATTACTCTCAGTGTACTTTTTGGAACACTACTTTTTTCCTGCTCAGAAAAATCACCAGAATCAAATGTGATAGATCCTCATCAAGAACTACGATTTGAAGTCTATGATTCTATCATGGTGGATGTGCTGGAAAATGTTGTTCTATTGGATTATCAAGAGGATCTTGATCAGTATTTGGTGAAGGAACAGCGAGGAAGCAAAGTCCTCTTGGTTGATGGAAAGGGGGAAATGATCAAAGAAGTGGAACTGGTGGGAGAAGGACCAAATCAGATTCAGTTTTTTTTAGAGGGAAGGTTTTTGGGGAAAGATCGATTTATTTTCAAGGAAATATCAGGGACCATGGATTTCCATGTTTTTGACAAGGATTTTCAGAAGTTAGAAAAGATAAATGGTCCAGCTGAAGGATTTGGGGCAGGAATTTTTATCTCCTTTTTTCGTCAGTCATTTACCCCTTGGACAGAGAATGGAGAAATTTTTATTCTGGGTGAGGAGGTTAATACGTATAATCCTGGTGATATGGATCCCGATAAGATCGGTGGAGGATTTTACAGCCAAGTAAAGACTGGGTTTTTCTATAATTCCAATCAAGATTCCATTAACTATTTGAGTTTGTATCCTGAAGCTTGGGTTCCTCGCAGTAACAATCGATGGATTGGGCAGAGTTTTCCTTTTTTATCATTAGATGTGGAAAGGAAAAAAGCAGCGGTATTACCTCCCATTGGCAATCAACTTTTTTTATTTGATTTTGATGGGAACTCACTAATCAATGAAACAGCAGTAGCATTATCTCATCCAGATCGTGATCTGGAAATTCCAGATCCGGAACGAGATAATCGCCTTTATCCTTCCTTTAGCGATGTGAAATTTTTTGGAGAATATCAATTGGCGATGTTTTACACAGCTATTCCTGAAGACGTTTTGATTGAATTTCAGTCAAAAGGAGAGGATTACGCGAGAAGCCCTGAAAATCAAAAAGATTTGGCTGGGTATAGAAAACCGTGCTATATGGTTGTGAAAGGAAATCAGCAAATCGGAATTCTAACTGAACTTCCTGTGGAAGGTTCAGTTAATCTCGGATTATCTGATGGAACTTTATTTGTAAAAGCAGCAGATGGAGAAGTGGAACGGGATTATAATCTATTTTATAAGATAAGAATGGTGGAGGATTAAGGATTTTTGATAATCAATGAGTTAAGTATTAACTAATATTTATATTTTTTTATAAAAAAATAGTTCAATTTACTTGTATTTTTAGTTTGGGGTGGTAGATTACAATTGAAATTTCAATTTTGTCGACAGGTTCGATTTTTTAGGGCTTATTATCCCCTCCCTTCATAGTGAAATAGGAGAACTGAATTATTAACCGTATATATTATGAAAATTAAATTATTCGGATTCTTTTTGGCTTTTGTCATTTCAGGATCAATTTCGATTTACTCTTCACTTCATGCTCAAACAATGACGTGTTCATTAATTCCAGGTAGTGAAACATATGATCCAACTACTGGGTTTCATTGTGCACTATATAATTGTCCTACCGGAGAACAAGTTCAGAGTTGTCATGTTCATGGAGGAGATCAATAAATGTAAAGCAGAGCTTAAAGCTCTGCTTATTGCTTCTTTTCAGAAAAAGTGGAGTTATTTATTGGTATTTATTTGTTTTATCGCATGCGAATCAAAACAGGTTTTTGACTATTCTTTAAAATTTGCAAAATCAGACACCACTTTATTAAATGACGGTAACTTCAGGTTTTTAGGAACAAATTATGAGGTTTCAGATAAAAATAATTATCTAATAATTCATCAGGGAAGAGAGATTTATTGGTTTGATTTTAAAGTCGATTCAATTGTAAAATCGATTAATCTTGATACTACCAATTTAATATTACCTACAAGTAAGCTACAAAATGTCCTCTTTTTAGAGGATAGTAATTCTCTTTTTTTATTATTTCCTAATCAAAATAAAATTATAGGATTAGACGAGAATTTGAATATTATAAAAGAGTTGGACTTAAAAGGAATTAAAGAATCAGGTTTTATTTTAATGCCTTATGGACGAGCTTTTTATTATAATGAATTAAGTAACCAATTTGCGATTGGTATGATCTCTAATCAAATTATTGACCTTGATAGGTTTTTGAATGAAACCAGATTTTTGGGTGTATTTGATGGTGAAAATGGAGAATTGAAAGTGAAATTTGGAAGATTTGATGAAAATAATAGAAA
>NZ_JAHEBC010000107.1 GCF_024642405.1 Algoriphagus sp.
CCTATCAATCACTTGCTTCTTCAGGCCTTTTTCATGTGGCCACGGGGAGCAGTTCCCGGTATTCACAAGTTTCAGTGAGCCAAAAGGAAATGATTAAAGTATTTAGCCAACAATCTGGAGAAATAATGCAAGGGGTATGTCGACTCGAAAAAAGCTTTGATTCTTTATTTCCCTTGTTTCGAGGTTTAGTAAGTTTAGGGAAACCTCAAACACTTTCCTTGACTTTTTCAAGGGAAAGCAAATCGATTTTCTATACATTTAATTCGGAGGCTCTTCCAGAAGTTGAGCAGTTTTTTGATCGTGTACTGACTTTGCTCCAAAAAGAAGTGAAATTTAAAAAAGTATTGAAAGAGATTATTGATAATAGATTACGATTCAAATCAGAGCAGAGTCTTCTGCAGAATGCCTTGCTGGTGGATTAAAGCATAAATTAAATAGTTAAAAGATAGATATAAAGGACATTTCCGATTGGATTTGTCCTTTTTCATTTGAAATCCCCTTAGAAAAAACAATTTTTGTAATCTACTACCACTAAAAAAACCAAGTTTCGAATGAACAGATACATTGATCTTATTCAACAAACCTTTGATTTTCCAACCAAGGAGTTCCATGTTGAAAACAATGAATTATTTTTTAACGGTGTAAATATGATGGAGATCATTGAAGAATATGGTACTCCTTTAAAGCTCACCTATTTGCCAAAGATTTCTGAAAATATTCAAAAGGCAAAAACCTATTTTAATACCGCTATTCAATCCCATGATTACAATGGCAAATACACTTATTGTTATTGTACAAAATCTTCACACTTCAGTTTTGTCCTAGATGAGGCCTTGAAAAACGATATTCATATAGAGACATCGTCCACATTCGATATTCCCTTAGTAAGAAGTCTTTATACAAAAGGTAAAATCTCAAAGGATACTTTTATAATTTGTAATGGTTTCAAAAGAGATCTTTATAAGCAATATATCAGTGAATTGCTAAACGATGGCTTTGTCAATTGTGTACCCATTCTTGACAACTTAAGTGAAATTGATTATTATCTGGAGCATGTGAAAGTTCCATTCCAGGTAGGAATCAGAATTGCTGCTGACGAGGAACCTAAGTTTGGTTTTTATACATCAAGGCTAGGGGTGAGGTACAATGATATTATTAAGTTGTATGAAGAAAAGATCAAGGACCATCCCCTGGTAAGCCTGAAAATGCTTCATTTTTTCATCAATTCAGGGATAAGAGATACTGCTTACTATTGGTCAGAATTAACTCGTTTCATCCAAAAATATGTAGATCTTAAAAAAGTAGCTCCAACACTTGATACCATGGATATTGGTGGTGGATGGCCGATTAAGACCAATGTGTTTTTTGATTACGATTACCAATACATGGCAGACCAGATCATTAAAAATATCAAGTGGATGTGTGCCAAAAACAACACGAAGGAACCAAATATTTTTACTGAATTTGGATCATATACGGTAGGAGAGAGTGGAGCTGTATTGTATTCTGTTTTAGATGAAAAGCTACAGAATGACAAAGAGCTATGGTATATGATCGATGGTTCTTTTATTACTCAATTGCCGGATAGCTGGGGTTTGAACCAAAAGTACATCATGCTTGCGATTAATAACTGGGATGAAACATACCACAACATCAATTTAGGAGGACTTACCTGCGATAGTATGGATTATTACAACTCCGAGGCTCACCAATTCAATATCTATTTACCAAAACCTGATAATGGGAAAAAGCAATATCTTGGATTTTTCCATACTGGAGCTTATCAAGAATCCTTGGGAGGATATGGAGGAATTCAACATTGCCTGATCCCTGCACCTAAGCACGTGTTGATCGATAGAGATGAAAATGGAAACGTGATCCATCGGCTTTTCAGGGAAGATCAAACAGAAGAAAGTATGTTAAAAACATTAGGATATACCTGATTTTTAGATGTTATATTAATTGAAAACTCAAGGCCTTCAAGCTTTGAGTTTTTTTTTAGCCTTGTCGAATTGGGGTAGAACACTCTTCCTAAGGAAAAAAATTAGGAGGGATTACATTACCTTATTTTCTAGGTCAATGAGGCCAAATTGGTTTTTTTAATTTCTTCTAATCATAGTATTAGTACAATCTATAATTCTAAAAAATGGATAAATAAAAGAAATTTTGCATCTTGAAATCAATGTTTCAAAAAGCGATATACGTATTATTTTTTTGTTCCTTCATCTCATTTTTCTCCTATTCACAAACTATAAAGGGCACAGTAAAAGATGGGGCAACAGGTGAATTAATGCCTTTTACAAATGTTTTTATCAATAATACAACGATTGGGACAACAACCAATGAAGACGGAATTTTCACGCTTTTCAGGCCAGATTTACCAGGTACTTTTCAATTGGTGGCTTCATTTGTCGGTTACTCTACGAATATAATTGAAGTATCAATAGGGGAAGGAGAAACGAAAACAGTCGATTTTGTTCTGACTCCTCTTGCGTCGGTTTTATCTGAGGTAGAACTAAAAAGCCGAAGAGATAAACCCTGGGAAAGAAATTTGAAGCGATTTAAAGATGTCTTTTTGGCTTTACCTGATGACCCCATTGGAGAAAAGTTGGAATTAATGAATCCTTGGGTTTTAGAATTTGACAAAGTAAAGCCTGATAAGGGAGCTAATTATATTCAGGCTACAGCCCAAGAGCCATTAATATTAGAAAATGAGGCCTTGGGATATAAAGTGACTTATTATTTGCAGGATTATAAATTTTACAACTTTAAGTCTAGCTATTATGGTTTGGCATTTTTTGAAAATAAGACTCCAAAAGACAGTGCTCAGTCAGCTGAATTTCTTTTAAATAAACAAACTAGCTATCAAGGATCAATAAAGCACTTGATGCGCTCAATTTTGCTGCAACAAGTGTCCGAACAAGGGTTTGACCTTTACGAAACATTTCCTGAGCAGATGAATCGTCGGCGAACAAATACTTATACTATTGAACTTGGAGAGTCTATTGTTCCGCTTTCTCAAGATTCTATTCGAAGGATTCCCCTGCGTAATGGCAATTTCAGAATTATTTGGCCAAAACGGGTAGAGATTCACTTTTTGAAAAAGAGTTATAGAAATGATTACTATTTGGATATATACCATCCAGTTGGATGGGTAGAAGCTCCCCTCGGTTTTTTTGATATCGATAAAAATGGTGTTCCAATTCATCCGACTCAAGTTGTGCTTTCTGGTTACATTGGTCGGCCGAGAATGGGGCGCTCTTTGCCCCACGATTATTTTCCCCCGGAAACATTTGATAAGCTGGCAGCAGAAGTTGATTTGCTTAAGGGCATGATTAACAAATGGGAAAACCTTCGCGAAAGCCCTTATTTGATGACAAACAAATCCTATTATTACCCCGGAGAAACGCTTTGGTTTGGGGGTAAAATGCTTTATAAAAACCAGTTTTATCAAGACACGCTTAGCAGGGTCCTCTATGTAGATCTAATAAGCGAGAGAGCAGAATTGGTTTTGTCAAATCAATACCCTATAGAAAATGGTAAATTCTCAGGGGCGATTTCTCTTCCAGACTCTCTTGCGCAAGGGGATTATTTTATTCGGGCCTACACGGAGTGGATGCGAAATTACCCGGAGCGGGATTTTTATTTGAGAGCCCTTCCTATTGTTCAGAAAGGATTAAATATTGAAAATCAAGAAGTTGAGCCTTATGATTTTCTGGGGGATTTGGTTTTTGATTTGAAAGATTCGATTTATAATGAATCAAATCATCGGATTTTGGGATTGGATTTATCGATCAAAGATGCTCTTGATGAATTAGTAAATGCTGAAATTATTATTTCTGCCACCAATCCTGAACTTGTTTCTGAAATCAAAGGACAAGCTAATTTTATTGAAGCTTACGAATGGTTGAACCAAGAAGAAGATAACCCGCTTTCTGTCATCCCTAGATTTGATATTGAATATGGAGTATCAGTTTCCGGAAAGTTTGAAAAAGATAAAAAACGGCAACCGGATATCAATCCTATTACTATTGTAAGAGGTGATTTAGCTGATTACGGAATAGTCAAGACTGATTCGAGCGGATTTTTTAGAGCAACTGGTTTGTATTTTTTCGAAATGGATACGCTTTCTATTGCTGCTCTTGATGAAAAAGGTAAGCCCTATGGAAACATTTCACTAAATGGAAAAAGTAAACCACTTATTCGAGGATCTTTCCCAAAATTGAGTTATAAAAAATATCAAGTAAATGATCGCCAGATGTATTATGATTCCTTCGATGACTACATTCTGCTTGAAGAGTTTGTTGCTGAGGACGAGAAAATTGAATCTCTTGCGGATAGATTTTATGGATATGGAGAACCAGATCAGGTTTATTCTAGAGAGGACTTAGACAATTGGCCAGGAAATACCCTTGATCAAGTAATTGGGATGCGGTTCGGAAATGGAGCTATGGGAAATTATAATTATGGAATAAATGCGGGTCAGCCACTCATAATCATAGATGGATCGCGATACCTCTATAGTTCGGACAGTACCGAAACGGCAAATACGGTACTCCAAACCTTGCTCACCGATGAGGTCAAATCTGTTGCCATTTATACTCAAAATGCTAATTCATTCGGTTTGGCTGGATTTGCAGGTGTTATAATGATTGAAACAAATAGAGGAGAGCGGTTTTCTGCAACGAGTGATAAAAAATTTAATGATCTTGGATTTAAGAAATTTCCAATACAAGGTTTTACAGAAAATATTCCATTCTTGAATGAGCCTACATTTGATCAGGCTGTCGCTAGACCTTCTTTATATTGGAATCCTAATTTTAAACTCAACGGTAGTAGTTCCGATTTTAAAATCTATATTCCAAACGGTGTAAATAAAATCAAAATTAGAATTGAAGGAGTAACCGAAGAGGGGATACCATTTTGGAAAACCTTTCCTTTAAACATAAACTGATTACATTCTTCCAATTGTCAAGCCCCCATCAACATTAATGATTTGCCCGGTTGTGTAAGGAAGTTCACCTTTAACCAACGTAGCGACCACTTTCCCTATGTCTTCTGGCTTTCCTATTCTTGGTTCTAAGGTAGCTCCAGTTTGAACTAGATTCAAATAGGTTTCTCTCACTTTTTCGATCATATCCGTATCCACAAAGCCAGGTCTAATTTCATAGACAGCAATGCCATGGGGAGCCAATCTTACAGCCATGGTTTTGGAAAGCATAGATAAACTTGCTTTAGACATGCAATAAGCAGCTCGCTTGGGAGAAGCCAATTCTGCTGAAACAGAGGTAATATTGATGATGGATAGATTGGCTTCTGGATTGTTTTCCTTCAATTCCAACATCCACTTAGAAATTGCTTGGGTCAAGAAAAAAGTGCCTTTCTCATTGATATTCATCAGATGATCATAATCCTCTTCGGTGACTTCCAACACGTCACATCTGTTCCTCGGTGCAACTCCGGCATTGTTGACCAAGACATTAATTTTCCCAAAATTTTCTTTCAGACCTGTGACGATCGAATCCCTATCTTTTCTCTCCGCGATATTTCCTTGCAGGTAGATAACATTTGATCCCAAACTCCTCAACTCTTCTAGATTCGTTTTTGCATCAGATTCTGGTCTTACTCCATTGATACCTAAATCATATCCAGCCTCAGCTAGTTTTTTGGCAATGCCAAAGCCAATTCCTCTCGATCCTCCGGTGATTAAAGCGACTGGATTCATATGTAGATAATTTGATTTTCATTTGTCACATGGAATCTCGCTTTGTTTTTACTCATTCCAAATTTCGACTTTTGGTTCATGCTTGATTTCATTTGTTTTTAGCAAGTTTAAGTTGATCGTGTTCTTCCATTTTTTTATAAAAAGGATCTAAAGGATAACATCCCGAAATGATTCCATTTCTGGGAGCTGTGGTGCAATCTGAAAATGTTCTACAGATTTTGGGACGTTTCATTTCGTTGCCAGCCAAAACATCCGCTGGTAAATCCGGATAACTTAGAACCATTCTTCCCAAACCGATAGAATCTGCCATTCCTGATTTTAATACATATTCACCAACATTAGGAAGCCATTCCTGAAGATAAGAATAGGCAGAACCTACCACATAAAATTCAGGGAAAGCCTTTTTAACTTCAGCGGTAGCATGAATCTGTCTTGCAACTCCATGTAATGGGTCTTCCGGTGGATTGTAACCATCAGAAGGAGGGAAGATCGCAGGTCTTTGAATATGAGGATTGTAATAGGGGCTTCCTGCCGTAGTACAAAGCAATTCAATTCCTAGATTTTTTAGTTCGCTTAAGAATTCAAAAGACTCATTCATGTTCTCATGAACTCCAGAGGAATCCCCACCAAAAGCATATTTATAATCCCCATCCAAGGCTGGAATTCCTTTTCCATCTGGTCCTTCTTTAAAAGGAGCCCAATCGAAAATGCTCATTCGTACACCGATTTCAAGCTCTGGAGCTTCAGCACGTATTCCTGCTACTATTTCTCTGAGGAACCTACTTCTATTCTCCATGGATTTCCCATACTTTCCTTCCCGATCATAAGCACTTAGGAACTCATGCCCTAAATACCCATGGCAATGTTTGATATCCACGAACTTGAAACCTGCTTTTTGAGCTCGTACAGATGCAATGATGTAATCGTCGATTAATTCTGAGATTTCTGAATCAGTCATAACCGGATAATCCTCAGGAAGCCCAAATTTCTTGTTTAAGATAGGATGGGCATAAAGGATTTTAGGCTCCATTTTGGTTTTACTATTCGGTTTGCAAAACCTACCTGAGTGAGTTAATTGTAATCCTGTAAGCAAATCATCAGTGTTCCCAAATGCCGCCTGATGTTCCTTTTCAACCATTTGATACAAGCTCTCAAATTCGGAAAGGTTCGCTTCATTCATCAGCAATTGATTGGGATTGGCTCGGCCTTCATGACGGACAGCCACAGCCTCGCAACCCCAGAGAAGTTTTGCACCGCTGATAGCAAAGTTTTTCCAGCGTCTTTTTGTCAAGTCTGAAGGTTTCCCATCTACAGTTCCATCCCAACCTTCCATGGGAAGTATGCAAAAAGAATTTCCGATTTTATTACCTTCTCTGGTTTCGTGCGATTTTGCAAAAGGAGAATTCTCACCGATTACCAATTCCTCTTCAAAACCAAGTTCAATATTCTCTTTCTTTAGGTAATCCCTAAAGATTTCCGCTGTTTTTAGCTGTGCAACTCTTGGATATTCCGGTTTGTATTTTCCACTACTCATGATATGGGATGTATGCAGTTGAAGTAACTATAATAAGCCTCTTTATTTAACATTCGTTGGAGAACCAAAGCTAATTCCCGAGCATGATAATCTCCCCACATAGAAGATTCTCCATAAGGAACTTTATTTGCTTCAGGTTTGTAGTCCCATCCGTTTGGTTGATGATAAATACTATGTAAAATCAAACCTTGGTGAGATTTATCTGCTGATATGTAAGGTTCGTTAAATAATGATTTAGCAACCAAAAGGCCAGCGTTAATATATTTTTTAGATATTTCTGGCTCTAATTCTTTGAGAAATTTTCCAATACGTAATAGTCCTTGTGCGGTGATGCAGGCAGCAGAACTATCTATTGGTTCGAAGGCATTAAAAGGATCTGATTCTTGATTTAAATAATCGCCCATATGTATCAATCCTGGAGCTCCTGTATCCCAATAAGGAATTCCATCAGTAGGTGTATTTGCAATATAAAAATCAGCGGTGGCTTTTGCAGCAGTAAGCAATTCTTCGACTAAGGCATTTTTCGAGATAAGAATTGCATAATCTCTTTCATCGATTTGATCTAATACCTCAAGTGTTTCTCCCAATCCACAAATTGCCCAAGCCAATCCTCTGGTCCAAGTACTGAAACCAGTATATCCTTGCTGAGTATTAGGGCAGCGATAATTCCCATCATTGATATTAAATACGGATTCGTGTGCTGTCCTTCCGGGTACATCGTAGGTATCTCTTCCTTTTCCATAGTAGATCGCATATTTTACAGTACTTAAAATATGTTGAAGGGCACGCTGAATCAGGGATATTCTTTTGTCGTTTTCTCCTTGAAGGACATGTCCCAAAGCATGTGAAACTACGAGTGCTCTACAAGAACGTATGGTGTCCACAAACAAAGAATGTGGCCCATTGAAGGAATAGATAAATCCACCTCCTGGAACGTTTGTCCAACGCATCGCTTGCACAGCTCCGCTTGCTTTCAAAGCCAATTCATAGAAGTTCTTTTCCCATTCGTTTTCAGGAATTTTTCCTTCTTTCATTAACCTCAAAAGATTGCCATAAGTACTGATATTATTGAAACCATGATCATGAACACCAGTATGAGTTATGTGTGGAGCCATTTTATGCAAGGTGTTTTCACGACCGATTTTTAGGAATTTTTCATCTCCCGTTGCATCAAATTGTAGTAGGGCAGAGCCATATTGAAACCCTTGAGTCCACTCCGTCCAGCCCCGGGTCACATACTTGCCCTTTTCAGTGAAAACCGGAGCACCTTTTTCAGGATCAAAAGACTTCTCTATCAACACAATTTTCTCTCCGGAAAGTTGCCAAAACTGCTCTAAAGGCGCTTTTAAATCACTTATTTTAATATCTGAATCAAGCTTCATTTTGTTGTTTTTGGGTTTTTGAATGTCCAATCATGATGATGGAAGTGAATACAAAAAGGATAATGTACATCACAAAATCCAGTGGAAGGTCAAAATATTTATCAGGAACAATACCCACAATAGAGAGGATAAAAAAGACCAAAGCAAAAGCTGAAAGTCCAATTAAGGTCTTTGGGGGTTTTGTGTAAATAACTGCACCCAAAACCACTGGTGCTATCATGGAAGTACCGGCAAAACTCACTCTTGCCAAAAGCACCAATTCATCGCTCATATAGGTAGAAAATACCAAGACGATCATAGAAAAGACAAGAATGGAAATTTTGGTGACGGTCATATTCGATTTATCCGAGCCTCCCAATAAACTTCTCAATTCTGTTCCCAAAGCGAAAATCTGAGCATTGGTGGTTGATAGACAAGCCGCAAATAGTCCAACCACTGCTAATGCAGCAACAGGTACTGCCTGATCAAATAACAAAGCCTGACTTAAGAAATCTGCAGTACTTGCCTCTGGATATTTGATGGCTCCGTATAGACCAATAAAGGCAGTAGGAAGAATTACCAAAATGGCGAAAATACCTACTGCATAAGCCATTCTATGAACTGATTTTAGGCTTTTCATCACTACTAAACGAGTGGTGAACTGAGGTTGAGATACAGGGATCAAAACAATGGCAATTGCCGAGGCAATAAGAAAAGGACTGCTAAATAATCCCTTTGGTCCAGGAAGTGAAAGCAACTCTTTATTTGAAGCTGCGACTTGAGCGATTCCGTCTTCTAATCCTCCCGCCATTTTCAGACATGTTAAACCAATTATCCAGATCACAGCTAACATGATTACACCTTGAATGGCATCACTGTAGACAATGGCTTTTAGTCCACCTATTTCCGAATAAATCAGCATGATAAAAACCAGTAAAGCTGACCAGGACCAATAGGGGAGCATACCAGGAAATGCAGCGTCTAAAAAGATCGAAATACCTCTGATCTGAATGGCTACATAAGGAATTAGAAAGAGGAATGCACTGGCAAAGACTAAATAACCTGCAAATGAATTTTCATAACAGGACTTCACTAATCCGGCAATCCCTTTATATCCTCTAATAGTCGCTCTTTTTCGAAGAGCATATCCAAACCAAATCAGAAAAAAGACCATCAAAGCATCCGAAAGTGCTAGGAAAATCCAAGCTCCAACACCATGAGTCCGAAAGAAATCGGGCATTCCCATGAAAGTAAAAGCAGAGAATAAAGCGGCCGAGAAGGTCAGAAAGCCTAATATTGTCCCAATGTTAGATCCTGCAAAGATGAAATCATCAGAAGTCCTGTCTTTGCGATAAGACCGATAGGAGGCATACCCAAGCATTGCCAGGAAAATGCCAAAGAAAAAAACTAACCAACCGATCATGGTTTCTTAGGATCTTTGAATGGAAAAAGCTTTGAACCCAGAAAAGTTGCAAAAACCAATAAGACTGTTACTATAAACCCTGTCCAAAAAATATAAGGAACTGATCCTAATTTGGGATCTGTTTTTTGTTCATTAAATAAGAGAAGGTAGGCTATTATAGTCAATAAGATTACAAATAGAACCAATAAGTTCCAGGGTTTCATTTTCATGGTTTTGGGTTTGATTTATTTGGTAAGAATAAGCAAGTTCAATCGAAATGATCTAATATGGCTTAAAATAGCAATTATAGTTTTATTTGTTAGCCTGAAATAGGAGGATTGTCCTGGTCCCTTATTGGAAATAACGGAATCGATTTCTAAAGCATATAATAATGCCTCGAATTTGAAGTTTAAAAATTTCGGATTTTATACGAATGAGGTGAGGATTCCATGAATTAGAATCTCGGCAGGAACGTATTTTAACAAAAAGTCAAAATGTGTGAAAAGAGGAATTCTCTAGTATAATTGCTCTAAAAAATGAATTTGTTTAAACATTAACTTGAGAGAGCAATTGCCAAATTGATCGCATAACCACAGTAAATCAAAAGTTCATGATTATCAAAATTTTCATCAGTCAACATGCTCCCTATTTGATAATTCGAATTTAGCTTTCTCCAATTATTATTTGCTTGAAATGTCAGTACGATTTGGTCAGATTCATTTTTCAAAGTAAAATCAGACTTCCAAAAACCAGTTCTTTCCAGAACAAAATTCCTTTTTTTGCCAAGATCGTTTTCTAAATTAATTTTCATTTTACCGTTCCAGGACATTGTAATTTCTCCGATTTTTTTCGCATGTTTTACTATTACTGCAGAAGAATTAAATAATCCCCTTGGCTTAATTTCGATTTTTTGCCTTTCATAATAGGTTTCAGCTTTTCCAAGAAACCAATTGGTGTATTTTAAATTTATAATTTCTCTATGCTCATCCATGAGCTTGAAACTACCGTTTCCTGAGGTGGAAATTATGTTCATAGCTTTTTGGGTTTATCATTCAGGGCAATTTGCCTTTCATTAAATACGGCAAATTGATCATTGAGTTATTCCAATGATCATTTTTGACTCAGTTTTTAGCTCAAAAAATTGTATCATCGCAGCTGGAAAAAATTTAACCCAAATAATAATATGAAGAATAAATTCTTCCTAGCGATAGTAGTAACACTGGCTTCAACCATTTCGATTTCTCAAGCGCAGGACAAATTAAAAAATATGCCTGGCTATGAGCAATATCAAAAAATTGCCCCACAAATATCCAGTTCTGTAAAGTCTGGAGCTTTAAGTGCAGATTGGAATGCTGATGGTTCGGCCTTTGAATATACCCAAGATGGTAAACGCTATTCATATACTGTCAAGTCAAAAACCACTACGGAATTAGGCGATGCAGCTCGTCCGGAAAGAAGAAGATACAATGGCCCAGCACGTGGCAGACAATATGATTCAGCAGAATCTCCAGATGGGAATCTAAAAGCTTTTACAAAGGATCGCAATATGTACCTCAGCAATCCTGACGGAAGTAATCTGATGGCTATTACCACAGATGGTAATGAAGAGAATCAGGTGAAATACGGAATCGCCACTTGGGTTTATGGCGAGGAATTAAGACAAACTACAGCCATGTGGTGGTCTCCCGATAGTAAAAAGGTTGCATTTTATAGGTTCGTTGAAAAAGATGTCAAAAAGTATTATGTGCTTTTGGATCAATTGAGCCTGTACGATTCCTTGGAAATCGAAGCTTACCCAAAAGTAGGTGAGCCTAATCTCCCAGTTGATTTGATGGTGTATGATTTGGAAACAAAAAAGTTGACCGAATTGGATATCAGAGATGGCAAAGCTTATCAGGATGGTGATTTAGGAACTTATATCTATGGGGTTTCGTGGACTCCCGATGGCAAGGAATTACTTTACCACAGTACAAATAGGCTTCAAAATATTATGGAATTGCGAGCGGCAAATCCTGTAACTGGAAAAAGCAGAACGGTGATCCGTGAAGAATGGCTTCCAAGTTTCGTAGTAAATTCACCGGAAATGGAAGTTTTGGAAGATGGAAAGCATTTCATCTGGGCTTCCGAGAGATCAGGATTT
>NZ_JAHEBC010000108.1 GCF_024642405.1 Algoriphagus sp.
AGGAAGACTTTTTGAGAATCTATAAGGTAAAGCTGGTTAAGAAGTGAATTTTTATGCCTATCCTTTTGCTAAATCAAAATGGGGTATTAAAAAAGAAAAATCCTATACCCTGTTTTTATCAAATAGTTGAAAATTAAAATTCACTAAGACGAATTACTCAATGATTTGCAATACCAGACTAGTTGAAAAATACTGTCAAAAAAAGAGCCATTTGACTAATTTACAAATGGCTCTTTTTTCGAAACTTGAAGATTAGAATAACCTAAAACCAACTGAAAGAATCCATTGATTTACACGTTGATCCGTACTAAAACTCCCCACATTACTAGTCAATTTATTCAGTGAGCTTTCATATTTTGCATCGATGATTAGGTTACCTATATCAAGACCTATCCCAGCTTGATAACCCAAAGTTGATTTTTCAAAGTCAACATTTTGAACGTCCTTCACAGCATTTTTTAGTTCCGAATTCATATCGATACTGGCAATAGGACCTCCCTGTAATCTCAAAAAATTAAATAATTTAAATCCCAACATTACAGGAATATCCAACCTATTAAAGCTAGATTCATATTCCCCATCTAGCTCTGACCCCATATCATTAAAGGAGAATCTCCCACTAGTCTGGGTATAGAGAATTTCAGGTTGGAGGAAAAACGGTCCAAATCCTATCCTACTAAAAATCCCAACATGATAGCCAAACTTGGCATCTCCTGATTCAAAATTTTCTTTTGAAAGGTCAAGTTCTGTTTGACTGATCCCCACTTTGGGGCCGATACTAAAATCCTGAGAGAATGCCGATAAAGCAAAACTCAAAAATGCGAACGTAAAAAGAAGTTTTTTCATGGCTGCTAAAATTGGTTTAGAAATCTTATAACGAAGATTATTGAAAAAAATTTAGCAATGTTCTTGCCAAGCCAAGAATCAATTCATCTTTATATCGACTTTTAGCTTTGCCAAATTGTATAAATCAAAAAAATCTAATGGTTTTGAAACTAACGAATCAAATGCGACGGGGCTTATTCTTCGATAATATTCCACATTTCCAGATGTAAAACCAATTACTGGTATTGTACTGGAAACAACATTTTTTTTGAGGCGTGTCAGAAATTCTATTCCATCCATTATGGGCATCATAATATCGGTCAGAATAATACTAAAACCTTTATCAGTTTCTAAAACTTTTAAAGCCTCTAATCCATTATGGGCGGTAACAACTAAGTGATTGGACTTTTCAAAAATCTTTTTGAGAATTAATAGATGAATATCATCATCATCTACAACTAATACGCGCATATGGATTCATTAAAATAAAATACCAATATAAGTATATGAAATTCAATTTTACCATTTGCTGATTTTTATACTAATATCATTAAAACACAAAAAAAGCAGAGAACCCTAGGGGCTCTCTGCTTTAATTTTTTTTTAAAAAAGAAACTTTTTAAGCAGCTTGAGGATCGCCAAATACTCCCACCATATTGAGGATTAAAAGAATGATGACGATTGGGCATACCCACTTGATAAAAAACATCCAGCCTGTTCTAAATACACCCTTGAAACCAGGAGCTCCTGAAGCTAACTCATCTGCGTAATCTGATAGTTTAGAAGCCCATCCAGTATATAGCGATAACATCAAACAAATCACAATTACAGCAAAAGTACCAAACACAAAATCCATAATTCCAAAAAACCCTTCAAGTTTATTTCCAAAGAAGTTCAAATGAAAAGAATGGAAAAAGTTTCCGGGAATTTGAGATAAGGCTGAAGGAACTGATAATGCCATTGCCGAAATACCCACAAGCCACGTAGCCTTTTTTCTACTCCATTTTCTATCATCAATCAAGTAAGCGACTGGGACTTCCAGCATAGAGATGGTAGAAGTTAAGGCTGCAACCATCAACAAAATGAAGAATAAGCCCCCAATGATATTACCTCCTGGCATTGCATCAAATACCTTTGGTAGCACATCAAAAACCAAAGCTGGACCAGCTGCTGGGTCTTTTCCTGGAAGTAGTGCAAATAAGGCAGGGAATACCATCAATCCTCCCAAAAGGGCTACGGAAGTATCCATCCCGGCAATCCATCCAGAAGACTGTATGATATTTGCCTTTTTTGGTAAATAAGAACCGAAAGTGATCATTAAACCCCATCCAACAGACATAGAAAAGAATGCTTGACCAAGCGCCTGAAGAATTACAGCTGCATTAATTTTAGTGAAATCAGGTTTCAAATAATATTCAATCCCAGCTTCAGCCCCTTCCAAAGTCACTGATCTACCTGCGATGAAAATGATGATAATGAACAAAACCGGCATCAAGAATTTAGACGCTTTTTCAATCCCTCCACTAACTCCTCCTAATACAATTAGAATTGTCATCATGATGAAAACAAACGTCAATGGAATCACATAGAGAGGAGTCTCAACAAAAACCTCAAAATCAATTGGGATATTAATGATTTCGGTAAATATGTATCCAACAGTCCAGCCTGCAATTACTGAATAATAGCTAAACACGAAAAAGCAAACCAATACACAAAGAACGCCTGCTATTTGCCAAAATTTATTTCCACCAGTTTCACGAATTGCCCCTATTGGATTTTTTCCTGATCTCCTACCTAAAGCTATTTCATTGAATAAAAGTGGTAATGCTATAAGGAGTACACATAGAATGTATACAAAAACAAAGGCTCCTCCTCCGTTTTCACCTACCAAATATGGAAATCTCCAAATATTCCCTAGACCCACTGCCGAACCTGCCGCGGCCATAATGAACCCGAGACTTGATCCCCATTGGCCTCTCTCTTCGGTGTTTGGACTTGCTGCCATAGATTTATATTAAATTTGATTGATATTAAAGTTAAATATTCGGTAAGACTCGCAGTTTTACGAGCTGGCTAAGATAATTTGTTTTGATAAAATTGCAATTGCCGTTCGGAAAGTTTTGGGCTCAAATCCAAGCTCTTTTCTAGCTTTTTCAAGAACAAATCCAGTTTTTAAAGGTCTTTTTGCAGGCTGAGTAAAAGTTTTTGAATCCACTTTAGAAATTAAAGTTTTATCCAGTCCGAAATAATCAGCAGTAATGATCGCCATTTCATAAGGTGTCAGAAAATCGGAACCAGAAATATTAAATATACCCTCTGCTCCTTTTTCGGCTATTAAAATGCAGCCTTCAGCCAAATCCTCTGCAAGGGTAGGAGTCCGATATTGATCATCTACCACTTGAATATGTTTTCCATTCTCTAAAGAGGATTTAACCCAAAGGATTATATTCGATCTACTCATATCATGAGCAATTCCAAAAACTAAAACTGTTCGAACAATAGTCCATTTAGTGGAAGATGCTTTTACAAGATTCTCTGCTTCTAATTTTGTCTCCCCATAATAATTTACGGGAGCACCTACAGCATTCTCATCCAATGGACCCTCATCTCCTGAAAAAATAAAATCAGTAGAAACAAAAATAAAATGTGAATTTATTCTTTCAGCAGCCCTCAATAAATACTCCGTAGCCTTGACATTCGCAATGTATGCCGCTTCTTGCTTAAGTTCACATTCATCTACATTAGTCATAGCTGCTCCGTGAATAATGATTTCAGGTTTGATCAGACCTATAACTTCCTTTACTTTTTCCTCTTCAGTGATATCAAGAGAAATGTATTCAAAACTATCATAAGGAAGTCTGCTTTCCCCTCTTCCACATCCTATTATTTCAAAGGTGCCTCTTTGGATTAGTTGAGCGACTAGTTTTTGACCCAGTAGCCCATTTACTCCGGTAATGAAAATTTTTTTCTTACTTGCTTTCGGGGTAGATGTACCCATATTGTTTTTCTATTTTTTTCTTCGGCATTTTCTCAATAGTCACTGACAAAACAACTGGAGTTATTGGCTTATCCCTAAAATCAGTTGGCTCCTCAGCAATCTTATCCATCACATCCATTCCTTGAATTACTTGTCCAAAAACAGTGTATTCTCCATCCAAATGTGGAGTTCCTCCCACTGTTGTATAGGCCTCTATTTGCTCTGGAGTAAAATTCTTAGTCACTTTGATATTGAGAGATTCTTCAATTTCCTTTCTCTTGGAAATCAAAAGTGTGGTCAAACTATCAAATTTCTGAGCATCATAGAGCCTTATATATTCATTTTTCAACTCTTCCTGGCTTCCTAATTGAATATATTTCATGAATGCCGGTTGTAATAAATTCAAATCAACCATTAACTCTTCTTCCGAGTAAACTTTACCCAGTACTATGTAGAATTGAGATCCATTGGACCTTTTTTCCGGATTAATTCCATCAGGCTGTCGAGCTGCAGCAATCATTCCCCTCTTATGAAAATATTTAGAATTAATTTCAGCGGGTAGTGTAGGCCAATCTGCTGGAGGTAATTTCTCTTTTGTGAAAACATCTCCTCCTTGGGCCATAAAGCCATTCATTACTCGATGAAACTCAGTCGAATCAAATCTTCCCTCCTCAGCCAAGGAAATAAAATTTGATTTGTGAACTGGCGTATCATCAAAAAATATAGCTACAATTTTCCCATGCTTTGTCTCGATGGTCGCTACATAATCTTTGTTACCTGCACAGGCAAAAGAACTTACTAAAAGCATCGTGAAAAGAATCAATTTCAATTTCTTCATTGCTTGTTTAATGTTGATTTTATTTGATCTAAAATAGTTTTACCACCGAGTGCAAAAACCTCTGCAGCTAATTTTTCACCAACTAATTCAGGATTATTAACATCACCTCTTACTTCTACACTAATCCTTTTCTCACCGTCAAGACTTACAATTCCTCCAACCAAAGAAACCTGGTTTTCTATAATATTTGCTAATGCAAAAACCGGAATACTACACCCACCTTCTAAAACACGTAAGTAGGCACGTTCAGCTCTTAATTTAATTTCTGTATTTGAATGATTGCAAGCTTTAATAATTTGATCTTTTACCTTTTCATCTAGGCTTGTTGAAACTTCAATAGCAACAGAACCTTGTCCCACTGCAGGAGTAAATTCCTCTAATTTTAACTTTTCAACAATCATATCATCGTAACCCATCCTATGGACGCCTGCATACGCCAGCAATAATGCATCACATAAACCTTCCTCCATCTTTCTGATTCGGGTTTGCAAGTTGCCCCTAACTTCTACTGTTTTAATGTGTGGGTAGAAATGTTTTAAGGTAGCCACTCTACGGGTCGAAGAGGTACCAAGAATCAATGATTTGGTTACATCTGAAAGATCAACATCCTTTTTATGGGATACTATTACATCATTTTCGGTTTCTCTCTCCGTAAAAGCAATGATTTCAAATCCAGCAGGCAAATTTGACTGCATATCCTTTGCGCTATGAACTGCAATATCAATTCTACCATCTTGGAGCTGATCTTCTAACTCTTGTGTAAATACTCCTTTACTTCCAATTTTTGAAATAGACACATCCAAAACCTGATCTCCTTTGGTGTCAATAATGACTATTTCAGTTTTTAAACCAGACTTTTGAAGCAATTCCTCAACATGATAAGCCTGCCAAAGTGCTAGTTTACTGCCTCTTGTACCTATTTTTATCAATTTACTCATTGATCATTTCCTCTGCTGGAAATCTTTTTTTTGACTCCCATCTCTATAAACTTGATAATTTCGCCTGCTATATCGATTCCAGTAGCCTTTTCAATTCCTTCTAGCCCTGGAGAACTATTCACTTCCAGAATCAAAGGGCCTCTTGCGGATTGAAGCATATCCACTCCTGCCACATCCAAACCTAATGCTTTTGCAGCTCCTAAAGCAGCAGCTTTCTCAGCTCTAGATAACTTAATCACTTTTGCCATCCCTCCTCTATGGAGATTGGAACGAAATTCTCCTTCAGCACCTTGCCTTTTCATTGCTCCTACTACTTTCCCATTTACAACAAAGGCACGAATATCAGCCCCTTTGGCTTCTTTTATAAATTCTTGGACGATTATTCTTGCTTTTAGTCCATGAAAGGCTTCAATAACTGATTGGCCCGCTTTTTTGGTCTCTGCTAAAACTACACCCAAGCCTTGGGTTCCTTCCAAAAGTTTAATGATTAGTGGAGCTCCTCCCACATGTTCTATGAGCTGTTTTTCGCCTCCTTTCGAAAAATTAGTAAATGCCGTTTTTGGCATCCCTAGTCCTTCTTTAGATAATATTTGTAAGCTTCGAAGTTTGTCGCGACTTCGCACAATAGCCTGTGAATTAACCACAGAGAAAGATCCCATCAATTCAAACTGCCTCACTACTGCTGTTCCATAAAAAGTAACAGAAGCCCCTATTCTTGGAATAATTGCATCAACATCTGTAATCTTTTCACCCTTATAAATAATAGAAGGACCTTCCTGCTCAATTATAATATCGCAAATGCTATGATTAATAATGAGGCCCTCGTGGCCAGCTTCTGTAATAGCTTGATACAGTCTTCTGGTGGAGTAAAGATTTGGGTTCCTAGAAAGGATTGCAATTTTCATGAGTTTATATTTTTCAAAAGAATCAAGAACAAATTTTACTTGGTCTTTTGACGGTAAATTTTAGCAAGATTATATCCGCTTACGTCTACTAAGAATCTATTTTTTAGAATTTTACGCCCTAGTAAGATAGCATTTCGCATACTCGACCTATCAGATAAGGTGAATTCAGCTAGATATTTTTCTCCCGCTAATTTAAAAGTAACTTCAATCAAATATCGGGTTTCGGCATGTCCAAAAGAGTTTTTAACTCGCTTTTCCCTAAATTTATCGAATACTAATGTTTTCCCAGTGTAAGATTTGTGGTCTGGCATCAAAACCTGAAAAGACAGAATTTTCATCCCATCTTTCTCGACAACCCGAATGTTTTCCGCATGGATACTGCTTGTAAAAGCACCTGTATCTACTTTGGCCCAGACCAGATTGAGATCAAATTCTGGAATTGAAATCTTCTCTTTCCTTCCTATTATCTTCTTTTCCATTTCAATTTGTTTTTGCCATAGAAAGAAGCACCTTCATAGAAAGGTCAGTAAAAATCATTTTTGCATTACCATTTCTTTCCAGATGATAATGGGCATTATTGAAAGATTCATATAATTCCAATACATGGTTTTCATCCAATACTTTACCGCTGATTTTCTCGATAAAAGCCCTGTCCTCACCAGTTGTCCTAAGAAGTTCTTCTAAACTTACATTCTTGAGCATAATTTCTCTCAGAACATTCAGGGCAGTTAAAATCAAAGACTTTTGAGCTTCCTTATCTGCTTTGTGAAAATTATCGGCAAGATTAAATAAATCTTTCAGCTTTTTACCATAGCATAGTAAAAACCATTCCCTGATTTTACTGACTTGCTCATCCACGACATCATTTACTAATCTATAAGCCACTCTGAGATCTCCATCCGCAAGCATCGATATTTGCTCAGCCAACTTTACATCACATTGTCCTGATTCCACCAAATGTGCTTTAACTTCATCATCTGAAAAAGCTCGAACCATTACTTTTTGTGTTCTTGAGAGAATAGTCGTTAATAACTGATCTGGTTGCGAAGTGATCAGCATGAAAACTGTCTTAGATGGTGGCTCCTCTATAATTTTAAGGAGGGAGTTTGCAGCGGAAGGGTGTAAATATTCCACCCCCCATATCAACATTACTTTATATCCTCCTTCAAATGACATAAGCGACAAAGATTGGATAATCTTTCTTGCTGCGCCTTTGGAAATATTTAGCTGCTTTTTCTCAAAACCGTTGAAATAAATATAGTCATGTATGTTTCCATAGGGCTGCTCTTTCACAAATGTTCTCCAATTCGCCAGTTCTATATTTTTTTCATCTTCCTCTCCATCCTTATCTTTTGAAATAGATGGAAAGGCGAAATTTAAGTCTGGGACAATCAGTTTTTCCATTCGCTTACAATAGGAACACTCTCCGCAGGCATCTTTATCTCCTGGATTTTGGCAAAAAAGGTATGTAGATAAAGCCAAAGCCATGGTTAAACTAGCGGATCCTTCTGGACCATGAAAAAGTAATGCATGTGCCAAATGATTGTTTTTGACAGCATTGATCAGGTTTTCTTTCGTTTCGGGAAGGCCCGGTATTTCAGCAAAGAGCATGGCTTATTTTAATCAGGAAGATATTTCCCAAATTCTATAGGTTTTGGTTAAATCAAAAATCCATTTCAAGATTTCTTCATCTTTTTTTGTCCATTCGATTTTTCTTCTTTCCATCACGGCTTTCGCTGTTTCTTCAAATTTATGGAATTGATAAGTAGAATATCCTTTCTCGCCACCCCATGAGAAAGAAGGAATAAAGTTTCTTGGATATCCACCTCCAAAAATATTTGCTCCTACTCCAGCTACTGTACCAGTGTTAAACATGGTATTAATTCCACATTTGGCATGATCCCCCATCATCAATCCACAAAATTGTAAACCTGTATTTGAGAATCCACCTTTTGTATAATCCCAGAGCTTTACCGAAGTATAATTGTTTTTAAGGTTACTTGTATTGGTATCAGCACCCAAATTGCACCATTCCCCAATCACAGAATTCCCTAAAAACCCTTCGTGCCCTTTATTACTGTAGCCGAAAATAACTGAATTGGAGATTTCTCCCCCAACTTTTGAAAAAGGTCCAATCGTAGTATCGCCTCTTAGCTTAGCACCCATATTTACAGTTGAACCTTCACAAATAGCAAAAGGTCCCCGGATCAAAGCTCCTTCTTGGATCTCAGAGTTTTTCCCAATATAAATTGGACCATTTTCAGCATTTAAAATTGATGCTTTGATAATTGCACCCTTCTCAATAAAGATATTTTCAGGATTATAGCATTTTGTGTATGGATCTGTGATTTCCTGAGATTTTCTTCCTTTAGTTATCAAATGAAAGTCAGCACGAAGCTGATTCCCATTAAATTGAAAGATATTCCATGTCTTTTGAAGTAGATCAGGCTCAAACTCTAATTGGATCGCTTCCTTTTCTTTTGAAGTATCTAAGTTCTTTTCCGTTTCACCGATATAAGAAGCCAATAATGTTTTACCAAAGTATAATGACTGGCTTTTGGTAAGTTTCTTTAAAGCAGCGATATCTCTTTCTGCAGGAAGCCAAGCTCCATTGATAGCAAGTTTCTCTCCAGAAGTCCTTTGAAACTTGCTTCTAAGATAATCCTGTGTCAAATATGAAGCTTTACCACCTAATAGGATTTCCCACTTTTCTGAGATTTTCAAAATCCCAATGCGGATATCTGCCACCGGCCTGGTAAAAGTAAAAGGAAGTAGTGATCCCCGAATGGCCGGATCGTCAAACAATAACAAATTATCCATAAGGCAAAAATAAAAAAGTCTCCCGGAATCCATGCTCCGGAAGACTTTTTAGAATGTTTTGCAGTAGAATTACTTCTTCTGAGCGTATCTTCTGTTGAATTTTTCAACTCGACCAGCTGTATCAAGCATCATTTTCTTACCAGTGTAGAAAGGGTGAGACTGAGAGCTCACTTCAATTTTATACACAGGATATTCGTTTCCATCTTCCCAAACAATTGTTTCGTTTGTTTCGATAGTCGACTTGGTCAAAAACTTGAACTCGCTAGAAGTGTCGTAGAAAACCACGTCTCTGTAGTTTGGATGAATATCGGCTTTCATTGTATCGTTAGTTTTATTGTACCTTTTTCAAATGAGGCACAAAGTTACCCTTTTTCAGAAATTCCACAAAATCTTTATCAACTATTTCTAAATGAATTGTTAAAATCACAGATCTTTAACACTGAAATTCAAAAATACTGCCTTATTTTAAGAATCCACGCTATTTTTAGCTTTTCACTGATGCAAAAAACTTCCTTTCTAACACCCGCGATTATATCACTTATGCTTTTTGGGCTTTTGTTATCTCCATTTTTGGCTAAAGCCCAAGGATCTTATATCCCTTACAACAGAGACTATTACCATCTGATTGACCGATACGAAATCCTAAGGGGCGAAAATAATCCGGTATTTCGGAGTGGTACAAAGCCTTTTCGCAGAGATGATGTAGCAGAATTCTTAGATAGCTTAGCGAATGACCCTGTTATCAAAACTCGGATTGATGAATTTAACTTAGCTTATTTGAGTCAGGATAATTGGGAATTTGTAAATCGTGAAACTCCATCCTCAAAAAAACCTTTCCTAAAAGGATTATATAAAAGACCGGGGGATTTCGCACATTATTATAGTGATGAATTTGATATCCACCTAAGTCCGGTCATTTACCTCAATGGTGGATTAGAATTGGATAATGAGCAAAACCCAAACCGCCTTACCCGTGGAGTGGTATTAAGAGGTTCAATAGATAAAAAAGTTGGGTTTTATACCTATTTCACTTCTTCTGAATCTTTTTTTCCAAGTTGGGTAAAAAACTACGCCGAATATAATGGCGCAGTACCGGGAGAAGGATTCTGGAAAGAATATAATTCTGATGGCTATAGTTATTTTTCGGCACTTGGGCATGTCAGTTTTGATATAACTAAGCATATTCAGGTGCAGGTAGGACATGACAGAAACTTTATTGGAGAGGGGTATCGCTCCTTCCTATTATCTGATTTTTCCAACCCTTATATGTTTGTGAAATTCAACACCAGAATCTGGAAATTTCAGTTGACAAACATTTGGACTCAAATGACTGCTGATGTGGATTATGATCGCGGAAGACCCACTGATGGTAGATATCCTCAAAAATGGTTTTCCTTCCATCGATTGGGTTTTAACATAGGGAAGAAGATTAATCTAGGCTTCTTCGAGTCTGTAATGACAGATAAAGCTGATTTCAATTATTTTAATCCTATCGTCTTCTACCGATGGGTTGAACAATCACTCGGAACACCAGACAAAGTAATGCTTGGTATCGACGGAAAATGGAATTTCTATCCGGGGATGCAATTTTATGGTCAATTTGCTCTAGACGAGTTCGTGTTCTCAGAATTCTTTGGGCAAGACGGAAAAGGCTCTAAAAGAAACAAATATGGAATTCAAGCGGGCTTCAAGTACATAGATTTATTTACCGTTTCCAACTTGGATCTTCAGCTTGAATATAATTCTGCTAGACCCTACACATTTCAGGAAAAAATTGATTACCAGTCGTACAGCAATTGGCGTACCCCTCTTACCCATCCAAGAGGGGCAAATTTCAGGGAATTCATTGGGATACTTCGATATCAGCCTTTAACCAAATTGAATGTGACTTTGCAAAGCATGTATCAATTTTATGGTGCTGACCCTGATGTGGAAACCAATTGGGGAGGAGATGTGCTGAAAAACAGATTAGAGGGAAGTCCAACTGGACTATTTGGAAACGAAATAGGGCAAGGGATTGAAAACAAAGTCATTCAAACAAACCTCAATGCGAGTTACATGTTGCGCCATAATTTCTTTATAGATGCGTCACATACTTTTAGAAGAAGAACATCACCAGATTTGGAGAGTCCTGAGACCAATAATTACTTCCAACTTGCGTTTCGCTGGAACTTCACAAGACCAGATTACAACTATTAAAAAAACGCCACAGGATTTTCTGTAACTTGCGGCTTTATTTCTGGATTAATATCAATGAAAACATACCTACGGATATTGGCATATGCCAAGCCTTATGGAAGGTTTGTTCCGGTTTACCTTATTTACGCATTCCTTTCCATCGTTTTTGGATTATTGAACTTCACTCTTTTGAAGCCTCTTTTTGATGTAATCTTTGAACAAGTGGATCCTGAACAATTGGTTACTTTTCAAGAAAAGCCCGATTTCAGTTTTTCAATAACCTACTTTACTCATCTTTTCAATTATAACTTTCTCCAAATTGCAGAAGAATATGGACGACTAGGCACACTTTTTTATGTCTGTATTATCATAGTAGTATCTGTGTTCCTATCGAATCTTTTCACCTATCTCTCAGGTGTTGTTTTGGCGAAAGTCAGAGCAGTGGTGATTAAGAAAATGAGGATGGATATATTCAATCAAGTCAGCAAACTTCATATTGGCTATTTCTCTGATGAAAGAAAGGGAGACCTGATGTCAAAGATGACTAATGATGTTCAGGAGGTAGAAAATACTATTGTACAATCCCTTCGGGTAGTTTTTAGAGAGCCTGCTACCATTATCTTATACTTTGGGGTTTTATTTTTTATGTCTGCCAAGCTCACTTTT
>NZ_JAHEBC010000407.1 GCF_024642405.1 Algoriphagus sp.
GCCACCCTACCCAGCAGTTAATCAATATATTCCGTACGACAAAAACGTATCATCGGACAAATCCAATGATACGTTATATCTTATTCAATTCGATGATTAGTTCGATACAAAGGCTGTTTTGACTCTAGCCTTTGCAGCTGCTTTTACTTAGCTGCTACTTTCTTCTTTTCCTTGCTTATACTCTCAAGAGCAGCCTTCTTTGTATATACTCTAAAGCAGCAATTATCAGAATCTCCATGATTGAGACTTTCGACCAGATCAGCGTCCACAGGCTCACCGGTGAGATATTCAAACTGCAATTGCATACACTCAACTGCACATAAGCAAAATTCTTCTACGGGCTCAGGCCAAATGCCAGACCAGTGAATGCAACATGAGCATTTGCCATATCTCTTTTTCACCTCTCCTGTCCAAAAAATGGTGTCTCCATGCCTCTCAATCGTTCTTAGCTTCAACATCTTTTCCAGCACAACACAAGCGCTATCAAAAGTATGACTGCCCTGTTCAAATGATATACCAGCTTCTTCCCAGGGACTTACAAGACTCAAATGATGATGGAAACATCCCTCGGCCAGCCCTCTGAAGGCTAATCTCTTGTTTTTCTCATCGAGGTTAAGCATTCCTTGAAATAAACCACGTAGTGCAATCTTCGTCACCTCAGGCGAATCACTCTCCCATGTTTTTTCAGAGGTCTCCGCGAATTTCTCACTGAAGGCTGCACCAATCTCTTTGAATACTGATGCTTTAGCTTCTTCATCGAGTTTAAGTATGCCCTTTACGGCACCACGTAATGCATCTCGGGCAAAAGTTGGTGCAATAACATTAATATAGAAGTCCGGTGTGATTTCGACGTGGTTTTCCTCTCTAATTCTTTCTATCTTCTCTGCCATTTCTATAAGCTTCTTATCTTTTAGTTCCATCTCTGTCTCTATCTCCTTTTGTGCTTCGAATTAGTGATTAAGTTGTTTTTTTCTTTTCAATTTATTGGTTCTTCTATTTCTTTATATAAATTAAGACGATTAGGGCTTATACCAATATTTTGCATTTTTGTTTTGAATGCATGTTTTGTAGGCAGTGTTAGTATCTCCTTCCTTCCAAAAAGAGTAAGTACTACTTTTGTCGAACTTTTCCAATTTTCAACTATATTTCATAACTTGATTAGTTGATCATCCGAACGCTTCCAGATCACTGTTTTAATTTACGAGCACTTGTTAATTAGATTGATTGTGGGATCTTTCAGTGCTGGACAACACCATTGGGAGTTATTGATATTCACTTACTATATACACTTACTATATACACTTACTATATACACTTACTATATACACTTACTGTTTACACAAATAATATAGCATCTACATTTACTGTAGAGTCAAGTACCATTTTCAAGTTTATTCTCAGTTTCAATTAAATAATAGCATTTCCATGTACATTGAAATAACCCAATCACCATGGTATTGAAAATAGTATACGTAAAAGGTTACTAACAACTTACTAAAGACTCCTTAGAGGTTGGCCAGTCTATCCTAATCAATCCCACCTGGTCGAATTTAGGTTTGGCAGTTCCAATGAGTTGAAGAACCATATAACTTTATCTCCATAAAGCATAATAAATAATTCGAAGAGGTACAGTATTTGATTTTGGATTTCCAATGCTCTTAGCAGAATGCATTTAGAGTGGACTAGCTACTATAAGATCCATCATCACTATCAATTAACAGACATTGATTCATCTGCATTTGTAGCTTGACTCTACAGTATGTGTAGGTTGTATAAATTCATTATAGGTGTAAGCTTTTTCCATTTAATTACAAGAAATGATAGGAGCACTTGCAAACACCACCTGAAGATTTGTGGTTTATACCAAATGAGAAAGTATATCAGGAGGTAAAGATAAGTTGAAACCAGATATGTTGAATGGAACAGCACTGGAAGTTTTATTAGGTGGATAATATGGCACTAGAGAATCCACTCTTGCTCATAAGGCACTCCCAAATTTGATACGTTACAGTGACAATAAATCATTAGGAATAATAGTCAGACTTGAAAGGAGAAATTTATATGGCAGACAAACCAACTTTACAAAAAAGGCTAGATAGAATGGTAAATCTATTAAATAGGATTGGCCCGGATGTAGCAGATTACTGGGGTGGGTCAATCCTATTTAAAACCCCAGACCTCAATACCGGTTGGTTTTTACAGATGTCCATGGATGGGACTGTTGAAAGTTTGGTTGAGAAAGTTGATGAGGAAGCAGCAACCTGCATTATTGAGGCAGATAGCGATGTTATCCTTGGCGTTTTCAATGCTGTAATAGATCCTATGGCAGCCGTGAATGATGGAAGAATGTTGGTTCACAAGTCAGTGGAACCAATAATGATGATTATGCCAGCGGTTATTGAAGCGGTTGAAAAATAGAAACTGGAGAAAGTGGAATGCAGATATTCTCACTTTTCCGATAGGTAGAATTTTTATACGGAGAATAGTAATTTGATAACTGCCTATTTGAGGACAAGGCATAGCTTGCGAGCAACCTTAGCTTCGAATATGTGGTTTCGTAACTGATTTGATTGTCTTTGATAAGACTAAGTGTTTTACATAAGAAAGGAGATGTTTTATGAAAAGTAAAGAAGAGCTTACGACGCATCTGAAAACTAGGGTTTCAAATTTAGCGCGATTAAAGGCTGAAGGAAAGAAGATTGTTGGATATACTCCGGGAGGTTTTATGCCGCAGGAACTGGTTCGTGCCGCTGGTGCTATTCCAGTTTGCCTGTTTCGTGGTGGTGATCCAGAACCAGTAATGGAAGCGCTTCAATACTTGCCACGTTTTTTAGATACTTTCTGGAGAAGTCAGATCGGCTATTGGTCTCTTGGTGAAGATGCCCTTTATCGCTTACCCGATTTGCTCGTTACGCCCATCACTGACTGCCATACAAAGGCTCTCTCAGACAGCTTTGATTGCTTCACAGATATACCAATCTATCGTATTGGTGTCCCCCACCATAAAGGGGAAGATGCCTTCGATTTTTACCTTTCGTGGCTTCTTTCATTGAAAGAAAAGCTGGAGGAATTAACTGGAAATAAGATCACAGAAGAAAATTTACGAAAAGAAATCGAAAAAAATAACCGAGTAAAAAGTTTATTGAATTCCATCAGTATGATGCGGAAAGAAGCGGATCCAATTATCAGCAGTAGGGAGTTTGTTTGGTGGAATCATGCTTCTCTGCTAGCTGATAA
>NZ_JAHEBC010000408.1 GCF_024642405.1 Algoriphagus sp.
TAGAATTGGCCCTTTACCCAATAGGGGAGCCACTTCTCTTATTCAGAGGAGAATTAATTTTGAGAAGTGGTTAAGCTTCTGTCTTCCAAAACCAGAAGTGGCTTTAGACGGAATTAGAAAATTTTTTTGGTTTATTTAGCAGAAAGTAGTTGACCCTGAGCAAGCGGCTTCACTAAAGTGCCATCACTAAGTTTATCTAATCCTGCAGTTACGATTCTGTCATTGGCTTTCAATGATTCACCACTGACGATATAGTCGTTTCCGGATCTTCCCTCAATGTTGATTTCTTTTCGGGAAACTGTATTGTCTTCATTTAGAAGAAATATAAATCGCTTATCCTGAATGGATGTGGTAGCCGATTGAGGGATCAAAATCGCATTTGGATAGATTTGCTCCATCAAGATTTTTCCGGTATTCCCAGTTCTCAACAACGTGTCTGGATTTTCGAAATGCGCTCTAAGAGTAATTGATCCGGTAGATCGATTGATCTGACCAGAATTGGCGTCCACTGTTCCTACTTTATCATATACACTTCCATCAGCCAAAACCAGTTTTACATCTGGGTTCATTTTTTTGGAAGTGGAGTCTTTCTTCATTCTCTCATAATACAAGTAGTCAGACTCACTCATAGAGAAGTAGACATAGATTTCATGAACATTCGATAAAACAGTCAAAGGGGTATCATCTGATTTTTTGACCACATTTCCGATTGATTTTGGGATCCTTCCCATCAGCCCATCAACTGGAGCTTTGATGGTAGTGAAATTCATATTGATCCTCATATTGGCAGCTTCAGCTTCAGCTTTTGCCAAAGAAGATTGAGCCACTTCATAATCTGCAACGGTTGTTTCCATCCTTACTTCAGAAATCACCTCATTTTCGATCAAAGGACGAAGCCTTTCAATTTCAGTTTTGGCTTTTCTCAACTTTGCTTTTTCCAGATCTACATTGGCAAGGGCATTCTTCAAATCCTCCATATATGGCTGACTGTTGATCTTGAACAAAACATCTCCTTTGTTCACATACTGTCCTTCATCCACATAGATTTCTTCTAAAATCCCTTCTACCTGTGGTCTGATCTGCACATTTTCCACGCCTTCTACCGATCCTAAGTATTTATATGAAATAGCTGCCTTCTCCTCCTTCAAGGTTAAAACAGGAAGTGGAATTCCTTCATCTTTTACCTCAGCTTCCTCGCAGCCAAATACCCCTAAGCAGATGGTTAATAAGGCTAGAATATTCTTGAAAGTACTTTTTGCTTGTATAATAATAAGTTGGTTTTTCATGTTTAATAGGTTTTTAAAATCCTACAATCGAAGTTGTAATAGGGATTTAGAAATAATCATACCACTGAAGGAATTTGTGTTATGATAGGTCTATGAGCTGATATTCAGGGAGAAAGGATGCTTTTTGATAGAAAAAATGGGTAATTTTTGATGAAAAGTGTGGAAGACTTACCCAGTTTCGCCAAAGTATATTTGGTTTTTCGATTTTTGAACCAATTTTGGCCAATTATTCCAAAAGGTGAAATATTGAGATTTAACAATTTTTAAATCTTCCTGTTCTTTAAGGAGTCCTTTCAAGAAAGGATGAAAAATAAAAAGCGATAAGCCTAATTTTTACTACTTTTGCCCCCAGAATGGATATGCAAAAAATAAGAAATTTCTGTATCATCGCCCATATTGATCATGGGAAGAGTACACTGGCGGATAGATTACTGCAGGAAACCCAGACGGTCGCTGACCGGGATATGCAGAATCAGTTGTTGGATAATATGGATTTGGAGCGGGAGCGTGGTATCACGATCAAGTCTCATGCGATCCAGATGAAATATACTCATGAAGGTGAAGTGTACACGCTAAACTTGATTGATACTCCCGGTCACGTGGATTTTTCATATGAAGTTTCCAGATCGATTGCGGCTTGTGAAGGCGCTCTACTTATCGTGGATGCCTCTCAAGGGATTGAAGCCCAGACTATCTCGAATTTATACCTAGCATTGGGGCATGATTTGGAAATCATCCCAGTTCTTAACAAAATTGACCTTCCTGGAGCAGATCCTGAAGCTGTAGCTGATGAGGTGATTGATTTGATCGGATGTGATCGAGAAGATATTATTTTGGCTTCCGGTAAAACAGGAATTGGTGTTGACGATATCTTAAAAGCGGTAGTGACCAGAATTCCAGCTCCTAAAGGGGATCCAGATGCACCACTTCAGGCGATGATTTTTGACTCAGTTTATAATCCTTTCCGTGGAGTAGAGGTAATCTTTAGAATTTTCAACGGAACTTTTAGCAAAGGAGATAAGATCAAATTTGTTAATACTGGAAGAGAATATGAGGCAGATGAAATAGGGATTTTGGGTTTAAACCAAATTCCTCAGCAAACCATGAGCGCTGGTAACGTAGGTTATTTGATCTCAGGGGTGAAAGTTGCCAAAGAAATTAAAGTCGGGGATACCATCACCCATATCAAGCGCCCTTGCGATAAGGCGATCCAAGGATTTGAAAACGTAAAACCGATGGTTTTTGCAGGGATTTATCCTGTGGAAACGACAGATTACGAAGAACTCAGAGCTTCTATGGAAAAGCTTCAGTTAAATGACGCTTCTCTGGTTTGGGAACCTGAAACTTCCGTGGCACTTGGATTTGGATTCCGTTGTGGATTCTTGGGAATGCTCCACATGGAGATTATCCAGGAGCGATTAGAACGTGAATTTGATATGACAGTAATTACTACTGTTCCATCGGTTCAATTTAAAGCGCTGATGACCAATGATACCTATCAGTTGATCAATGCACCTTCTGATATGCCGGATCCAACCCGAATGAAACATATCGAAGAACCTTATGTCAAAGCATCGATTATCACGGCTTCTGAGTATGTTGGATCAGTGATCACTTTGTGTATGGAAAAGCGTGGTCAAATTAAGAATCAGGTGTATTTAACAGCAGATAGAGTTGAATTGACTTTCGATATGCCATTAGCTGAGATCGTATTTGACTTCTTTGATAAATTAAAAACCATTTCCAGAGGATACGCCTCTTTGGATTATGAACTGATCGGATATCAGGTTTCCCATATGGTAAGATTGGATGTGATGTTGAATGGAGAACCAGTGCATGCTTTGTCAGCGGTTGTTCATAGAGATAAGGCATACGAATGGGGGAAAAGACTTTGTGAAAAGTTGAAAGAACTGGTTCCAAGGCAAATGTTTGAGATTGCAATTCA
>NZ_JAHEBC010000409.1 GCF_024642405.1 Algoriphagus sp.
GTTTAGGATTAGATCTGGATCTTAGAGGAGGCCGGGTCAATACTACCCTTGAGAATTTCTCGGGAGAGCAAAAAAAGGATAAAGTCTTAGGCAAGGTGAATGGTGGCGGAATTCCTGTGACGATGGCTAGCTCGGGAGGCAGTATCAATTTGGAGTTTAATTAATTGAGAGTCTTAAGTACCAAGACATAAGTATCAAGAGTCTAGAACCAAGAATCAAGACTTCAACTTCCCGCCACGGCGAGGCAAGCTGGTCAGTCTGACAGAAAATTCAGCTTTACTACCTTCCAACTTTTGAACCCATAATCTTCCAATCCGCCACGGCGGACAAGTATTTCAAATTTTAACTCTTTGAATCCAATGTTCAAAAACTATTTAAAAATTGCTTGGAGAAATCTTCTGAAAAAGAAGGTCTATTCCTTTATCAATATTGTAGGCTTGGGAATTGGAATGGCCTGCTGTGTGCTCATTTTTATGTTTGTGCAGGATGAGCTGTCCTATGATCAATTCAATGTCAATAAGGATAGGGTTTATCGAATAATTCATGACATTGAGCAAGAGGGTACAAGCCCTGATTATTCTTCTTTTTGGGTTTGGGGAAATGCTCCAATTGGACCGGCTCTTCAACTGGAGTTTCCTGAGGTGGAAAAAGTGGTACAGTTTTCAGGTAGAGGCGATATCCTATTTACAGTGGGAGATGTGACCCAGCAAGAGGATGGAATTGTATTTATGGACTCCACTGTATTTGATGTTTTTAGCTGGGAAATGATTGAAGGAAATCCTAAAACAGCTTTGGTAGCACCATACAGTGTGGTTTTGACTGAAAGTACTGCCAAAAAATATTTTGGAGATCAATCGGCTTTAGGCAAAACATTGAAAGGTTCCGATGTGGCAGGAAGAGCAAATGCTGGAGATTATACTGTGACCGGAATCTTAAAAGATTTACCTTCTAATTCCCATTTGCAGTTTAATACGCTTTTATCCAGATCTACAAATATACAATCGAGACCTTCGGTATTTGATTCTTGGGGATATGTGGATAGCTACACTTATTTTTTAGTAAATGATCAGTTTGATCAAAATGCTTTTGAATCCAAACTTTCAGATTTTATTTCCCGAAGGGCAAATGTTGAAGAAACCGGGGAAAATTATGCGATAGCAATTGAACCATTAAAAGATGTCTATTTAAGATCGGATGTTCAAAGGCAACCAGGCGATACGGGTTCTCTTTCGAATATCTATATCTTTTCTATCATAGGCCTATTCATTTTGGCAATAGCGATCATCAATTTTATGAATCTCTCCACAGCTAGATCTATGGAGCGGGCAAAAGAAGTAGGGATCAGAAAATCTATCGGAGCTGATAGGAATAGTTTGGTATTCCAGTTTTTGGGAGAATCATTGATTATTGTACTGCTTTCTGCAGTTGTGGCAGTCATTTTCGTCACCTTGGCCTTACCGATGATGAATGCGTTGACAGGCAAAGTCCTCCAATTGAATAGTGTAATCAACTGGCAAACCATTCCTTTCTTTATTGGAATGATCCTGCTAATCGGATTACTGGCCGGTTCATACCCAGCTTTAGTTTTATCAAGTTTCCGTCCAGTGATGATTCTGAAAGGAATCAATAAGTCAGATGCCAGAGGGGTAAACCTCCGCAAAGGCTTGGTGGTTTTTCAGTTCAGTTTATCCATTGCTCTCATCGCTGGAACGATCATCGTGTATTCACAAATGAGTCATTTGCTGGATAAGGATATGGGTTTTGATAAGGAGCAAATGGTCGTGGTGGATTACAACTATGATGGGCAAGTCAATAATGTCTCTTCTTCTTTGGAAAATGAATTGGAGAAAAACCCCAATATTTTATCAGTTGCTTTTTCCAGATCTGTACCGGGAAGTCACTTTCCAAATGCAGGTACCACGATTGAAAATCCGGAAGGAGAAATGATTATGGATGGTCAGGCTATTTTTCAAGTAGGCTTGGATTTCATTGATCATTATGGTTTGGAATTGATTGCGGGTAGATCCTATTCCAGAGATTACCCGTCGGATTCTACCTCGGCTTTGGTGATCAATGAAGCTGCCGCCAAGCAATATGGCTATGCAAATCCAGCAGATGTAGTTGGGAAAAAATTCGACCAGTGGGGCAGAGCAGGAACTGTGATCGGAGTAGTGAAGGATTTCAATTATATCTCTTTGCACAATACAGTGGAGCCCTTGACTTTGCCATTTGAAGCTTATGCAAGTAGGTATATGAGTTTGAAGGTGAAAAGCGAAGACTTGCCAGCGACACTTGCTCAGATCGAAGGAGTTTGGAAGGAACTAGCTCCGCACCGTCCGTTTATTTACAGTTTTCTTGATGAAGATTTCAATAAGCAATATGAATCCGATTTCAGATTCAGACAGATCTTTACCACCTTTTCTGTGCTGGCGATTCTGATTGCCTGCTTAGGGTTATTAGGCTTGGCCACCTATACCGCAGAGCAGAGAACCAAGGAAATTGGGATCAGAAAAGTATTGGGAGCAGACATAGGAAGTATAGTTGGTTTGCTGTCCAGAGACTTTATCAAGTTGGTTTTGGTGGCAATTGTAGTCGCTACTCCAGTCGCGTGGTTTGCAATGAATAAGTGGTTGGAAGGCTTTGCTTATCAAGTGCCAATCCATTGGTGGATCTTCCTGATTTCAGGAGTTTTGGCGGTAGTTGTGGCGCTGGTTACGATTAGTTTCCAGTCTGTCAAAGCTGCAATGATGAATCCGGTCAATAGTCTGAAAAGTGAATGAAGCGATTTCGGATTTACAATTGGAACGTCATTGCGAGGAGGAGGAACGACGACGCGGCAATCTATTCTTAAATAAGGATTAACAATGAATGTAGAACATAAAATCAAAAGCCAAGAACTTCGATCCCGATAGCTATGTGGGACGCTCTGGCTGACACACTTTAGAACTTTAAGACCTTAACACTTTACCACTTTCCAACTCAAAAATCTTTCAATATTAAAATCTTCCAATCTTACAATTCGGAAACCATGCTCAAAAACTATTTAAAAATAGCTCTTCGAGGGTATCGTAGAAATCAAAAATTCACTTTTTTGAATCTGCTAAGTTTGATCATAGGTCTCTTCGTCGCCTACGTTGGGATCACCTATATCAGCTATGAGCATAGCTATGAGTCCTTCCATGAAAATAAGGATCAACTCTATAGACTTGCTCGTACCTATCGTT
>NZ_JAHEBC010000410.1:0-2584 GCF_024642405.1 Algoriphagus sp.
CTAGCACCTACAGTGCAATAAATAAGAATTGGTTTTTCTTTATCTAATCCTTCCAGTTTATTGAGATCAAATGTGTCATAACCCACCCAGTAGGCATTTTTTAGATGCGAGACTTCATATTCTTCTTTCTCTCTTGCATCGAGTACTTGATAAATTGAAAGATCTTCAATTTGATTAGGCTTAATTACAGGAAAGTCTTTGTCGTAAAGCGTAGTTAAAAGGGTTTTATAAGCAATGGACTGAGCATTTGAAAAAAATGGGATTGCCATTACTATTGTCAATAGCAAAACCTTTATAAGTTTTGAGAAGTATGTATTCTGAACCTGCATAAAAATGAAACCTAGCTAATGGTCCAAGGGTTCAAATCAAGCGTAAAAATCTGATAAGCGAGCCAATCCTCTCCTATCCTTAATAATTATTCGCTTCCCTTCCAGCTCAATTAAATTGTCTTTTTTAAACTCTGAAAGTAATCTAATGACTGATTCAGTAGCAGTTCCCACCATTCCAGCAATTTCTTCCCGGCTAAGAACCAAATCAATCTTTTGATTCTCTCCCCCTTCTACACCATACGAATTTCCCAATTGGATAAGTACAAAAGCTAACCTTTCTCGAATACTTTTTTGTGTAGCATCAGTCAACTTTTCTTCCATCACTCCTAGCTCATGACTTAATGCCTTTGTAATTCTTTTAAAAAATGGGGTATTATTAAACAAAGTCGTTAAAAATGCTTCTTTCGGTATAAAGCAAATTTTAGCGTCTTCCACAATCATGGCTGAGTTAGAATAATTCTCTTCTCCCAAAAGGGCAGAATAACCTAGAAAATCACCTTTTTTTGACAAATGAAGAATTTGTTCTTTTCCATTTGAAGCAGTTTTATATACCTTAACAACTCCCGAATTAATACAAAAAATACCTAGCGGTTTTGTCCCTTCGTAAAACAAAATTTGACCCTTTCTATGGGAAATCAAATTTTTGTTATCAGAAATAGTACAAACATGCTGCTCAGGTAAATCGGCGAAAAGTGATAATTTTCTACTTGCACAAAGCTCGCAGGGTGTATTTCCAGAATGAACACTCATATTTGCTTAATTATTTAAGCGAAATTTAAAAAAAGACTGACATATATCATAAGAAATACGCCTATTTCGGAGATTCAGGAAAGGATTTAATCTGTAAAAACTGCCTAGAATCTTCATGCCATTCCATACTCAGGTGATTCATTCCATTTGAAATAACTAAATACTTCGATTTTACCTTTTGATGGTATAGGCATGCCTGCTCCATTGTTTTTTTAGTCAGTTTTATGGTAGGAGCTTTACATTCAATCAATAAATAAGGCTCGCCATCTATATTCCAAACAACCAAGTCAGTTCTTTTCTGTAGTTTATTGTAAATGAGACCTTTTTCCAATGCCACTAAACCCTTAGGATACCCCAAATGATTAATTAATAAATTAATCCAATGTTGTCTAACCCACTCTTCTGGTGTTAAAATCAAATACTTCTTTCTGAGACTGTCAAAAATCCCTAATTTCCCGTCCATTTCCTGAAGCCTTGGCTCAAAAGCTGGAAGATTTAGGTTTGGCAATTGAATTCTATCCGAACTCCTATTCATACCCCAAATATGTACATTATTAAGCAGTTGATATTTAAGAATTATACAAAGTTGATTTCTTTAGGGCTATTCTCCTTATTGTTTTTTTCTTTTGGTTGCCAAGATCCAAAAACTCAAGTTGATTTGATTTATTATGGAGGCACTATTTACACCGTTAATCAGGAATTTGAAATCAGTGATGCCATTGCTATCCATGAAGGGAGATTTGTGGCTGTAGGGTCTGAAAGTGAAATCTTTTCCACCTATGAATCGACTAAAACTATTGATCTGGAAGGGAAAACTGTTTATCCCGGCTTTATAGATGCACATACTCATTTTTTCCGATACGGTGAAGGATTAAGAGTTATAGACTTGGTTGGTACAAAAAGTTTTGAAGAACTAATTCAGAAAGTTATAAACTACGCCGATTCTAATCCAGATGAACCATGGATTTTAGGAAGTGGTTGGGACCAAAACTTATGGGAAGGTCAGGAGTTCCCAACCCGGGAAAAATTGGATGAGTTATTTCCTGATAAGCCTGTTTTGCTAACCCGAATTGATGGTCATGCTGCTTTGGTTAATCAAAAAGCACTAACTCTAGGTGGGGTAAACGCAGCGACAAAACTACTTGGTGGATCTGTTTTGGTAGAAAACGGTAAAACTACTGGAGTTCTTATAGATAATGCCATTGATTTAGTTAGTTCAAAAATCCCAAAAACAACAGAGGAGCAAGCTAGAAAATCACTTTTAGCAGCTCAAGAAAATTGTTTTGCAGTAGGTTTGACTTCAGTAGCAGATGCAGGACTTGATCGAGAAGTCATTGAGCTATTTGAAAAAATGTATCAGGATTCTTCCTTAAAGATAAGAATCTATGCCATGGTAAATCCTACGAAAGAGAATATGGATTATTATTTTGAAAAAGGTTCATTTCAAGATGATAATCTTACGATCCGTAGTTTCAAAATTTATGGAGATGGTGCGCTGGGATATC
>NZ_JAHEBC010000410.1:2594-3219 GCF_024642405.1 Algoriphagus sp.
TTAAAAACCTTGCGGCAAAGATGTATGAACAAGGTTTTCAAATGAATACTCATTGTATTGGCGATTCTGCAAATAGAACCCTATTAAATATCTATGCAGATGTACTGAAAGGTAAAAACGATTTAAGATGGCGAATTGAACATGCCCAAGTTGTGAATCCTGCTGATATTGAAAAGTTTGCTGAGTTCAGCATAATCCCATCTGTTCAGCCTACTCATGCCACTTCAGATATGTATTGGGCAGAACAAAGACTAGGACCTGATCGCATTAAACACGCTTATACATTCAAAGAACTTCTAAACCAAAATGGAATGATTGCTTTAGGGAGTGATTTTCCTGTTGAGTTTATCAATCCACTTTATGGCTTTCATGCCGCAGTAGCTAGAAAGGATAAAAATAATTGGCCAGATGAAGGTTTTCAAATAGAAAACAAACTTACCAGAGAGGAGGCGTTGAAAGGAATGACTATTTGGGCAGCATATGCAAATTTTGAAGAAAAACTCAAAGGAAGTATTGAACCTGGTAAGCTGGCAGATTTAGTCATTATGGAAAATGATATTATGGTTGAGGATGCCAATAATTTGCGGGAATTACCGATTTGGGCAACAGTAATTGGTGGAAAGAC
>NZ_JAHEBC010000109.1 GCF_024642405.1 Algoriphagus sp.
ACTCAAATATGTGATAAAAACTGCTGAAACCACATAGAGTAAAATCCCATTTAAAGCGTACTTCTGTCTCCACTCTAAGGTGAGTTCTTTCTTGACCAAGACGGAGATTTCTTTAAGCATCTATCAAAAGTAAGCATTGAAGGGTTAATATTAAACTGAATTCTAAATCAATAGATTCTTTCGAAATAAGATTAAAAGAAAAATCGATCACAAATTTGTGAATGGATTTGCCTCCAAAAAAATACTAGTTTAGCAGATGAATTTAACCTCATGGCAAAAAAAGCAATAATCATTGGTTCTGGCGTCGCCGGCATCGCTTCTGCCATTCGCTTAGCTTTGAAAGGCTATGATGTCGAAGTGTATGAAGCGAATTCTTATCCGGGCGGGAAGCTTTCAGAAATTGAAATAGGAGGATATAGGTTTGACGCAGGCCCATCTCTTTTCACCTTACCTGAGCAAGTTGAAGAACTCTTTTCTCTGGCTGGGAAATCACCAAAAGAACATTTTGATTACTTAAGGCTCCCTGTAGCTTGTCATTATTTTTGGGAAGATGGAAAGAATTTAAAAGCTTTTTCCGATCTGGATAAATTTGCAGAGGAGGTTGAAAAAAAATTAGGGGAACCATCTTCACATATCAAAAATGCTCTGGAAAAATCCTCCTTCATTTATGAGCATCTTTCTCCCCTATTCATGCACAGATCATTGCATGAGTTAAAAACATGGACAAATCCTGAAGCTTTAAAATCCTATTTAAAAATGGGAAAACTTGGGATTTTCTCTACCATGAATGAGGCAAATGAAAAGCAATTCGATAGCCCAAAACTTGTCCAGCTTTTTAATAGATATGCCACCTATAATGGCTCCAACCCTTATGAAACGCCAGCTACGTTAAATATCATCCCACATCTTGAGTTTAACATTGGTGCCTTTTTTCCAAAAAAAGGAATGCATGACATCACGCTGAGCTTATATAAACTTTCTAAGGAACTTGGTGTCAGGTATCATTTTGACCAAAAGGTCGAAGAAATAGTAGTGGAAAAAGAAAAAGCTGTTGGAGTGAAAATTGGTGACAAAAAAATCAATGGAGATCTAGTTATCAATAACATGGATATGGTCAATGCCTATAAGACCATTTTGAAAAAACAAAGACAACCAAAACTTCTATTAAACCAACCGAAATCCAGTTCCGCTCTGATTTTTTATTGGGGAATACAGAGAAATTTTCCAGAGTTAGATCTACACAATATTTTCTTTTCGGATAATTACCTAGAGGAGTTTGATCATATTTTCAAAAAAGGAAGCATTTATCATGACCCCACGGTTTATATTAATATTACTTCCGTCTATAAACCAGATGATGCTCCAAAGGACAGTATGAATTGGTTTACTATGATTAATGTACCTAATAACAAGGGACAGGATTGGGATCAGATGATCGCTGAGGCTAAGAGGAATATAATTCATAAGCTCAACCGGATTTTAAAAACTGATGTAGAACCGTTAATTGAAGTTGAAGAAATACTGGATCCTCGGAAAATCGAAATGAAAACCTCGAGTGCGCAGGGAGCTCTGTATGGAAACTCTTCCAATAATAAGTTTTCAGCCTTCCTTCGACACGCTAATTATTCTTCAAAAATTAAGAATCTGTATTTCTGTGGGGGTTCTGTTCATCCTGGCGGAGGTATTCCTCTTTGCTTGCTTTCGGCAAAAATCATGTCTGAGATGATTCCAGATTCAGATTAATCCTCAAATCCTGCCTCCTCAATAGCCTCTTTGATCAAATCCTGTTCAAAGCCTTTAGAAATCAGGTAATGAATCAGCTTATATTTCTTTTTGTATGGATCGGATTCTTTGATTCTTTCCCAATGCTTATCAACTTGAGACAAAAGTGTATCATAATATTCGTGAGGATCGATTTCTGAGAGACCTTTACGAATATCTCCTTCACTGATTTGGCGCATTTTTAACTCTCTCGAAATCCTACCTCTCCCCCATTTCTTTAATCTAAACTTTCCCCTGGTGAAAGATCTTGCATAGCGTTCTTCATCGATGAACTTTTCCTGAATTAAATAATCTATCAACTCGTCTGAGTTAGAATCTTTGATCCCTTTCTCATAAAGCTTACGTCTGGTTTCCCAAATACAACGTTCCTGATAAGCGCAAAAAGTGGAGAGCTTTTCTTTGGCTTCATCTAGGCTCCAAGACTTTTTTATTGACTGATCACTGTTATTTTTTCGCCAGACGGACATTTTCTTTAATTTTAAGACAAATTACCTTTGAAAATCTTTCTTTCAAACCTAATGACTTTAAACACCCCTAACTATGAGTAAGAAAATCGTTGCCGGCAACTGGAAAATGAACATGACTTTTGAAGAAGGTCAAAAACTGACTTCCGAAATTGTCAACATGTATAAAGATGAAAATGTAAAAGATGTCCTTGCAATCTTAAACCCACCTTTTCCACATATTTTCCCGGTTAAGAAACTAATCGGCGAAACTGAAGGAATTTCCATTGGTGCACAAAATTGTTCAGATAAAGAATCCGGAGCATTTACCGGTGAAGTTTCCGCAAAAATCATTGCTTCATTTGGGGTAGAATATGTAATCATTGGACACAGTGAAAGAAGAGAATATTTCAATGAAGGAAACGAACTCTTAGCAATTAAAGTCAAAGAGGCTCTAGCACATGGTTTAAAGCCTATTTTTTGTTGTGGAGAATCATTGGATATCAGAACAGCTGGGACTCACGAGCCTAATGTTAAATTCCAATTGACTCAAAGTCTTTTTGATTTAAGCCCTGATGATTTTAGCAAAGTAGTAATTGCTTACGAACCAATTTGGGCGATAGGAACAGGTAAAACGGCTTCTGCTGAACAGGCTCAGGAAATGCATGCCGCACTTAGAAGACATATTGCCAGTAAATATGGAAAAGATATCGCTCAAGATACTTCGATATTATATGGCGGAAGCTGTAATCCCAAAAATGCCAAAGAGATTTTCTCAAAACCTGATGTGGATGGCGGCCTAATTGGTGGAGCTTCTTTAAAGTCAAGAGACTTTGTAGATATCATTAAATCTTTCTAAATAAAAATGGATTACCTGGAATTAAAAATTAACTGCCTGGAAGATTTCCGGGAAATCCTGATAGCTGAATTGGCGGAAATAGGCTTTAATTCTTTTTTGGAAACAGAAGAAGGATTAGATGCCTATGCACCTGAAAATGAATTTGACCGGGAATCATTTTTAAACTTAATAGAGAAATATAAGCTCCCTGCTGAAATCACCTGGCACGAGAGTAAAATGCCGAAAGTCAACTGGAATGAAGAATGGGAAAAAAATTATGATCCAATTGAAGTTGATGATCTAGTTTTCGTCAGAGCTTCATTTCATCAACCTAACCCTGGATATAAATATGAAATTGTCATCAATCCCAAAATGTCTTTTGGAACAGGTCATCATGCGACTACTTTCCAGATGCTCAAACATCAGGGAGAGATAGATCACAGAGGAAAGCGAGTACTAGACGTTGGGTCTGGAACCGGGATTTTAGCTATTATGGCCCATTTACTTGGAGCAAAAGAAGTGAAGGCCTTTGATATTGATGAATGGTGCGTAGAAAATGGAAATGAAAATTTTGACTTAAATGGCTTAATTACCAGGATGGAAATCGGAACCATTAGAGAAGTCAATCCGGAAGGCCCTTTTGATATAGTTCTAGCCAATATCAATAAAAACGTGTTGCTGGATGAAATGAAAATCTATGCTGACTTAATTCCTCCAAAAGGCCACTTATTTCTTAGCGGGTTTTATAATGAAGATGTAGACGATCTTTTGGAATGTGCCAAACCTATGGGCTTAAGTTTAATCAGCAAACTGAGTAAGGACAATTGGGCAGCACTGATTTTACAAAAAAATTGAAATGAATGAATTGATTATTTATGCAGTCATTTTTGCTGCTTTGATTGGACATTGCCTTTTGGCGGGTAAAATGTATCGTTCTGTGCATCAAGATTCAAACCTGAGTATTCGGGAGAAAAATGACTGGAAATTAAAAGCACTCATTTTCCCGGGGTATTTTTGGTTTCAATACAAAAAGGGAAAAGCTTAACTTCAAATTCTTTATTTCAGAACTTTTTCATCAGTTTAGGCGATTAATGTAAATACTCTTTTACCTTTTATAAACCGAGAGCAACCCCCATGGAATACGTTTGGAAGCAAAAGCCCAGAACCTCAATAGAGCTAGTTGAGCAACTAGGAAGGGAGATCAATGTTAATCCCATCCTTTCCAACATGCTTTTTAATCGAGGGGTGGAAAGCTATGAAACTGCCAAAAACTACTTTCGTCCAAGTTTAAGCCATTTGCATGATCCTTTTCTCATGAAAGATATGAAAGAGGCGATAGATAGAATAGAGAAAGCGATTGATCAGAACGAGAAAATCATGGTCTATGGAGATTATGATGTGGACGGCACCACTGCTGTTGCATTGGTTTATAGTTTTCTTCAGACCTTTTATTCCAAAGTTGATTTTTATATACCAGATCGCTACAAAGAAGGATACGGCATTTCAGATAAAGGTGTCCGATTAGCAGCAGAGAATGACTATAAACTGGTCATAGCACTAGACTGCGGTATCAAAGCCATTGATAAAGTAAAAATGGCCAAAGAGCTAGGTGTAGATTTTATTATTTGCGACCACCATACACCAGGAGATCAGCTACCTCAGGCTGTTGCAGTACTAGATGCGAAAAGAAGCGACTGTGACTATCCTTATAAGGAACTCAGTGGAGCAGGTGTCGGATTTAAGCTTATTCAAGCAATAGCAAAAAATAGAAATATCGATGAAGCAACCTTATATCCTTACCTGGATTTATTGGTGGTGAGTATTGCTGCAGATATTGTCCCAATCACGGGTGAAAACCGAATTTTGGCTTATTATGGCCTAGATCAAATCAATAATACTCCCAGACCAGGTCTTAAAGCGCTGATGTTGAGTGCCAAAATCGAAAAGGAAATTGGCATCTCTGATATTGTTTTCAAAATAGGGCCAAGGATCAATGCTTCGGGTCGGTTAGAGCATGCTAAAGCTTCAGTGGAACTTTTAATTTCAACCGATTTGAATCTGGCTATTGAGCGTGCAAAATTGGTAGATGAGGTGAATACAACGCGCAGAAATTTCGATGAAAATATCACCAAAGAGGCTTTTGAAATGATTGCAGACCGGGAGGAATCTATTGAATGGAATTCTACCGTTCTTTTTAAAGAAGATTGGCATAAAGGAGTGATAGGAATAGTAGCTAGTAGATGTATTGAAAAATATTACAGACCTACAATTATCCTAACCGAATCTAACGGCAAGGCTACAGGAAGTGCCAGATCAGTCGTAGATTTTGATATTTATGAAGCAATCGCAGAATGTGCCGGACTCTTAGATCAATTTGGAGGACATAAGTATGCTGCGGGACTTACTTTACCGGTGGATAATGTACCTGATTTTCAGGAAATGTTTGAGAAGGTTGTCAAAAGCAGAATAGAGGAAGTGCACCGCAAGCCTGTTATTGAAGTAGACGATGAACTGCTTTTGGATCAAATTAATTACAAATTTTATAATATCTTGAAACAAATGGCACCATTTGGCCCCGGGAATCCTGAACCGGTTTTCAGGATCAACCAAGCCTATGCCGAAAATGTCATCATCTTAAAAGACAAGCATTTGCGATTCAATATTGTACAAGATGGGCAAGTAACAAAACCGGTTTGTTTAGGTTTTGGGCTGGCAGATCGTGCTAAGGACCCAGATCACACCATTGTAAAAATGCTTCAGGGGAAAATGCGTTTTGACCTTGTTGCTGAAATGAGAGAAAATTTTTTTAGAGATAAATCAAGCTTGCAACTTTACGTGAAAGACATCAAATTTGACTGATATGATGCTAAGAGCCGAAAACCTTGTCAAAATATACAAAGGCAGACGTGTGGTTAATGATATTTCCGTCGAGGTGCAACAAGGTGAAATTGTGGGCTTACTTGGCCCTAACGGGGCAGGTAAAACAACTTCCTTTTACATGATTGTTGGTTTAGTCCAGCCTAATGAAGGCAAGATTTTTCTTGAAGATGAAAATATTACGAGCTTACCAATGTATAAAAGAGCGAAGCTAGGGATTGGATATTTGGCTCAAGAGGCATCAGTTTTTAGAAAATTATCTGTAGAAGAAAATATCATGGCAGTTTTGGAAATGACCAAAATGCCAAAGCAAGAGAGAAAAGAAAAAGTTGAGAGTCTTTTGGAAGAGTTCAGTTTGACGCATGTTAGAAAAAATCTAGGAATGGTTCTTTCTGGCGGGGAGCGAAGAAGAACAGAAATTGCGCGAGCATTGGCAGTTGATCCCAAATTCGTATTATTAGATGAACCTTTTGCAGGGGTAGACCCGATAGCAGTAGAAGAAATTCAGACTATTGTAGCCAAACTAAAAGACAAAAATATTGGGATTTTGATCACTGACCATAATGTCAACGAAACACTTTCCATTACTGATAGAGCTTATTTAATGTTTGAAGGAAGACTTTTGAAAGCTGGAACTGCAGAAGAGCTGGCTGCTGATGAGCAGGTAAGAAAAGTTTATTTAGGCAGTCAATTTGAGCTAAAACGTAAAATTTTTAAGTAATGGAGGTATTAAATTCCTTTATGACCTGGATTTTCAAAAACCGCATAGGTCAGATTGAAAACTTCAAAAAGAATCCAATTCAGGTACAGGACACTACATTTTTTGAATTAATTGAAGCGGGAAAAAATACTGAATTTGGAAGAGAATTCAACTTTGCTTCAATCAAGCATTATGATGATTTCGCCAGGCAAGTTCCAATTTTAGACTACGAAGGGATCAAACCTTACATTGATAAAACAATGAAAGGAACTCAAAATGTGCTTTGGAATACTGACATTAATTGGTTTGCCAAATCTTCAGGAACTACTTCTTCAAGAAGCAAATATATACCCGTATCAACCGAAAGCTTGGAAGATTGCCATTATAGTGGTGGGAAAGATATGGTATCCCTTTACATTGCCAACTATCCAGACTCCAGACTTTTTGCGGGAAAAAGCTTGACCATTGGAGGAACCCTTGAAAAAAACCCTTTAAATCCACAAGGATCGGCCAGAGCTGGTGACATATCCGCTGTAATCATGCAGAACCTTCCAATTTGGGCATATTTTGTTAGAACACCCTCTTTGGAAACGGCATTGATGAGCGAATGGGAAGCCAAAATTGAAAAAATGGCAAGAGAGACCATGGATGAAGATGTGACCTGTATTGCAGGAGTTCCTACATGGACCATCGTTTTAATGAAGCGTATACTTGAAATAAAAAAGGCCAAAAATATTTTGGAAGTGTGGCCCAACTTAGAGGTTTTCTTTCATGGAGCGGTTGCCTTCGGGCCTTACAGAAGTCTTTTCAAGGAATTAATTCCATCCAAAAAAATGCGCTATGTAGAAACTTACAATGCATCTGAGGGATTTTTTGGGATTCAGGATCAACCAGATTCTGAGGAATTATTGCTTCTCTTGGATTATGGGATTTTTTATGAATTTATACCCATGGAGGACTGGGAAAAAGAAAATCCTATTGTAGTCCCTCTTGCAGGCGTAGAAATTGGAAAGAATTATGCGATGGTTATCAGTACCAATGGAGGTTTGTGGAGATATAAAATCGGGGATACGGTTAAATTTACTTCCATAAAACCCTATCGCTTTAAAATAACTGGTAGAACAAAGCATTTTATAAATGCATTTGGAGAAGAAGTGATTGTTGAAAATGCTGAGAAAGCAATCCAATTTGCTGCAGAGCATACAGGAGCGACAATCGTTAACTTTACTGCTGCCCCCGTTTATTTTGATAATTCCGGGTCAAAAGGTGCACATGAATGGCTAATAGAATTTCATAAAGAGCCTTCAGATCAGCTAAAATTCAATGAACTTTTAGACCAGCATTTGAGAGAGATCAATTCAGATTATGATGCTAAAAGGTATAAGGATTTAGCTTTAGTCGCTCCCATTATTCATTCAGCACCTCATGGAATATTCGAAAATTGGCTTGGTAAAAAAGGAAAGCTTGGAGGTCAACACAAAATCCCTAGACTCTCAAATAGTCGTGAATATTTAGATGAGATTTTAAGTCTGACACAAAAAAATTAAATCCCCCACTAAAAGTAAAAAAGCGGTCATTTAAACCGCTTTTGCTGTTTCCATCTGGAATATTATATCCTCATAATCGAGTTTGTTCCAATTCTCCGTGATCAAAGGATCTTCCATGACCCTATCCATGATTGCTTCCTGAAGTTTTCCTTGAGCATAGGCTTCGGAATAACTAAGATCAGAGAAGGTGACCATGCTATAAAGAGGAATCCAATCCTTAGGGTAAAGTTCGTATAACTTCGCCTCAATTTTCTTTCTTAATAAAAATTTAGGATCTGCGACAGAATCCCTCATTTCTATGAAATTCTCCATGGCCAATTGACAAATAGCATCTGTGTCGCGCTTTCTGTTTTTCTGAAATTTCTCAAAAACCAGATCCCAAGTGTTAGTTCCGAGTTTATCAATTAAACTATTCAGGATATAACAATCTTCAAAACCACAATTCATGCCTTGTCCATAAAAAGGAACCATTGCATGAGATGCATCACCGATTAATAAACTTTGTCCTTGTACCCATGGGTAGCAATCTACGTTCACCAATGCGGAAGTAGGGTTTCTGAAAAACTCATCTACCAAATCCGGCATAAGGTGGTAGGCATCATCAAAATAATTACTGAAGATACTTACCAGATCAGTTTTATCGATGATTTTATCAAAACATACCTTAGTCCCTTCAAAAGGTAAAAACAGGGTACATGTAAAGGATTTATCAGGATTTGGCAATGCTATTAACATAAATTTGCCCCTGGGCCAGATATGTAATGCATTTGGGTCCATAGCAAACTCCCCACTGGCAGTAGCAGGAATAGTAAGTTCCTTGTATCCATGAGAAATATATTCTTGCTTGTAATTGAAGCGGATTTGCTTTTGCATACTCAGTCTCAAAGCTGAATAAGCCCCATCTGCTCCAATAAGAACCGGAGCATTAAGCTTCATTTCTCCCTCAGGAGTTTCAAAAGTAACTTCTTGTGAAGGGAAATTTACTTCTAAGCATTTATGCTCAAATTTGAATTCAGCACCTAATCTTTCAGCCTCTTCAGCAAGAAGTTGATTAAACTTTCCTCTTGAAATCGAATAGATGGCTTGTCCTTGCTTACCGTAGGGGATAAAAGAAGTTCCTCCGTGTTCATCGTGGATTTTCCTTCCATACATTGGAATGGATAGAGGTAAAACCTTATCCTTCAAACCAACCTCTTCTAAACTTTTCCAGCCTCTATGACTTAAAGCCATATTAATAGACCTTCCGCCTTCGTAATAAGGTGTTTTACGCTTATCCGGCCTCTTGTCGTAAACAGTTACTTCAAGACCTTGACGCTTAAGATAAATTGCTATTAAAGAGCCGATTAGACCAGCACCTAAAATAGATATTTCATTTTTCTTCATTCGGATAAGTTTTATCCCAGTTTCTTTAAGCGAATTTTTTAAGGCTTTGTTCCAAAATCAGACCAAATCTGTAGACATCTAAGAAACTATTATACAAAGGAGTAGGTGCCAATCGGATCACATTAGGATTTCTCCAATCACCAACAACTCCTTGACTATACCACTCATCGAATACAGCTTTGCCTCCTCGATGAATGTGCAAAGATAGTTGACAACCTCTATCGGCAGGGTTATTTGGAGTAATAATTTCCAAAATGCCTGATTTTCCGCTGATTTGTTCTATTAAATAGGCTAAATAGCCTGTAAGCTTTTCACTTTTAAGTCTAAGATTTTTTATTCCGGCTTCTTGGAATATATCTAAAGAGGCCTGATGCGCAGCCAAAGCTAAAACATTGCTGTTAGCGACTTGCCATCCATCTGCTCCAAGCATAGGAATAAATCCTTTCTCCATCAAGAATCTTTGACCTTCATCATGACCCCACCAGCCAGCAAATCTTGGAAGATCAGGCCTTTCTGCAAATCGTTCATGAACAAATATTCCGGAAACATTTCCAGGACCAGAATTCATATACTTATAGCTGCACCAAGTAGCAAAATCAACATTCCATTCATGCAATTTTAATCTGGCATTTCCTGCTGCATGAGCCAAATCAAACCCTGCATATGCACCTTCATTATGTGCTGCCTCAGTAATTGCTCTTATATCAAAAAGCTGACCAGTGTAGTATTGCAGACCTGCCATATTGACCAATGCCAAAGAATCTCCCTGATTTTTTATTTCTGCTAAAATATCCTCGGTGCGAAGGGTATGCTCTCCTTCTCTTGGTTTCAGCTCCACAATCACTTCATCAGGTTCTAAACCATGAAATCGTACCTGAGATTCCAGCATGTACATATCCGATGGAAAAGCTCCAGCCTCCACAATGATCTTGTTTCGCTCTTTGGTGGGTTGATAAAAGGAAACCATCAAGAAATGTAGGTTTGAACTCAAATTATTCATTGCTACCACTTCATGCGTATGAGCTCCAACTATCTCTGCCAATGCCGGCTTAGACTTTTGTCGAATATGATACCAGGCATCTTCTCCGTGGAAATGCCCATCTACTCCCAATCTGGCCCAATTATCAAGTTCTTTTTCAAGGTAGGATTTTACAGACTTTGGCTGAAGCCCTAAAGAATTTCCGCAAAAATAAATAGCTTCTTTTCCATTTACCTGTGGAAAGAAAAACCGATCTCTAAATCTTCTCATCGGATCTTCAGAATCCATTTTCTTTGCAAAATCCTCTGAAAACTTATAATCTATTTGGGTCATATTTATACATCTTAATTCAGCAACTTCTTGTTCAAAAACATCAAACTTATTTAGATTCGTTTTGAAAAGAACTTTCCTATTTACTTCTCCATCACTGTCCCGCAGTTTTTGCAGGAAGTATTTTCTGGATCCGACCAAAATCTCTCCATAATTGGAGGAAGTTGATTTACTATATCTGTTACATCTGCATACTCTTCGTAAAGTTTTTCTCCGCAATTTTCGCAATGCCAGATAAAACCATCTTTTTCTCCTGCCTTTCTATATCGCTCAATCACCAATCCAATTGTATTAGCTGGTCTTCTTGGAGAATGAGGAACTTTTGGAGGAAGAAGAAAAATTTCTCCCTCTTTGATATGAAGGTCTTTGGGCTTACCATCTTCAATGATTTTTAAAACGATGTCACCTTCAAGTTGATAAAAAAACTCTTCTCCTTCATTGTAGTGATAATCTTTTCGGGAGTTTGGTCCTCCTACCACCATAATGATAAAGTCCTCATTATCAAGATAAACTTGCTTATTACCCACTGGTGGCTTTAGCAAGTGTCTATTTTCATCGATCCATTTTTTAAAGTTGAAGGGTTTAGATATTGCCATTAGCTTATTATTTCTGTTAAATGTGAAATTTGCCTTTCAAAGTATGTAACACTAATCAGGCTTAAAAGTATTAAAAATCATGCGCTTTTTTGGTTTACTTTGTTTCAAAGCCCAAAATCATGACTTTACCAATTGTTGATCTTCATTGCGACTTGCTTTCTTATCTTGCAAAAGTGCCTGCAGCCAACCCCTATTCTAAAGATGATATTGCATGCGCAATTCCTTTTTTGAAAGCTGGTGGTGTAAGGATGCAGGTTTTGGCTATTTATACAGATGTCAATCCTCAATCGATGAAACTTGCCAGTAAGCAAGCTGATATTTTTCAGAATTTGTTGGAGAAAAACCCCTTGGATTTAAGTTTTGCTGGCCCAGAATTTCTTTCTAATTGGAAAAGTCAAAACAACGTCGGTATCATTGCTTCTGTAGAAAATGCTGCTGGAATTGGAAATGAAACGGCTTCACTTGAAGAGATTAAAACACAGTTTGATAGTATTCTGGAAAAAA
>NZ_JAHEBC010000411.1 GCF_024642405.1 Algoriphagus sp.
ATGAAAAAGGGGAAAGTTGACCTCTATACCCACTCGATGGTTCGGAAAGTAACCACCGATGAAAAAGGGAAAGCAACAGGTGTTTCCTTCATCAGTAAAGTGGATATGAAAGAGTACAAACTCAAATCAAGAGTGGTAGTCCTTGGGGCTTCAGCTTGTGAATCTGCCCGTATCATGATGAACTCTAAATCAGCATCTCATCCAAATGGAATTGGCGCTGACTCAGGAGCTCTTGGTCGTTACCTACATGATTCTACGGGTGCTGACAGAATGGGAATTATGCCGGAATTGATTGATAGAGATAGGTATAATGAAGATGGAGTCGGTGGGATGCATATGTATACACCATGGTGGGGAGATAATAAGAAACTGGATTTCGCAAGAGGTTATCATATTGAATACTGGGGAGGCATGGGCCAACCGGCCTACGGGGCTGGAGGAAGCATGGACTCCATGAGAAAATATATCAAAGATGAATTCGGCGCTCCAAGTCCAAATGGAGGATATGGAGAAGGTCTGAAAAAGGATATCCGTAAAATTTATGGATCAACTCTGGGGATGTCTGGTAGAGGAGAAAGTATTCCTCGCTATGAAAACTATTGTGAAATTGATCCTACTACCGTGGATAAGTATGGTATTCCTGTGCTACGTTTCCATTATAATTGGACAGATCAGGAGATCAAGCAAGCCAAGCACATGCAGGATACTTTCGAAGAAATCCTAACTGGTGCCGGAGCAATACTTTTGGGAAATAAGCCAGGACCTGAAACCATGTATGGACTTGCTGGTCCAGGCAGGATAATTCACGAAGTTGGGACAACCCGTATGGGTAACGATCCTAATAGCTCTGTTTTAAACTCCAATTGTCAGGCACATGACTGTGATAATTTATTTGTGGTGGATGCAGGACCATTTGTATCTCAAGCAGATAAAAACCCGACTTGGACTATTTTAGCTTTGAGCTGGAGAACTTCAGATTACATCGTTGATCAATTAAAAAAGAAAAACATTTAAGCCATGAACAGACGAGAAAATCTAAAACTGCTCTTTACGGGCACAGTTGGAACAGGCTTATTTTTGGCAGGTTGTTCACCGGAAGAACAAGCTTTACCAGTACAATCGGCACTGACAAGCGGAATAGGTGGAAGAACAGAAGAGGAAAAGCTTCGGGATCAAGCCTTACTTTCTGAAACTTTTTTCACCGAGGAGGAAATGAAGAAACTGAATATTCTGGTTGATATCATTATGCCAAAAGATTCCGAATCACCTTCAGCCACTGAGCTCGGGGTACCGGAATTCATGGAGTTTATCATGAAGGATATGCCCAATTATCAAACGCCAATGAGGGGTGGATTGATGTGGCTGGATTTTGAGGCGGACGAAAAATTCGGAAAACCATTTGTGGAGCTTTCTAAGGATCAAGTTATTGAAATTGTTGAACTAGTAGCCTGGCCAGACAAAGCTGCCCCTGAATATGAAGGGGGCGTGAAATGGTTTAATATGATGAGAAACCTGACTTGCTCGGGATATTTCTCTACCGAGGCCGGATGGCAATACATGGGATATAAAGGAAATCAACCCAATGTTTGGGATGGGGTTCCTCAGGAAGTGATGGACAAACATGGATTACAACTTCCCGAAAAATATCTTTCTATTTACCTAAAGCCCGAAGATCGCGGGACGGTAGCCCAATGGGATGACGAAGGAAACCTGATCGGTTAAACATTAAAGACACAAGCCTCTGGTTATTTAATCAGAGGCTTTTTAGTTATGGATTTTTTCAACAAAATTCTTATTAGTATTTTTCAAAAAACTAAACCACATGAAATCCTTATTGAAAATCTGCCTATCTCTTTTGGTGATATCTGCTTTTTCTTGTTCTGAAAAATCAGAATCCAGTATCGTACCCAATTCTTATTCATTGGAAATATTGGATTCCTTAGACCTAGCTATTCTTGGAGATCCTTTTATAGCTGATGTTAAATCGGATGGATCGAGATTTCTTTTTTATGATTTTGCGAGCTCGGATCTGATTATCACGAATGCCGAAGGTGAAATTCAAAGTAAATTCTCAAAGACAGAAGATACTCCCGATGCCTATGGTTTCATGATGGAAATCCCCGGTTTTTTTGGATCAAATCAAATTGCCATAGTTGGGATGAAAGGAATTTTTCTTTATGATTATCAAGGAAATATGATCAAGAGAATGGATCATCCTGAATCCCTGGGTGGTGCAGGATTTATGGCATTTCCCGGAAAGCACACAGAATCCACAGTAATCAATGGAAATAATTATTTAATCACAAAGTCTGTCAGGTCTAGGGATAGTTTTAACGGCGAAATGAAATTCTACGAAACATTCAAAGCTTTAGAACTAGTTGAACCTGAATCTGCAAAATTCATTGAAATGGTTCCATTTGAGGAGGAAAGCATGTTTTTAAACGGCACAGGTTATTATGAAAGCGACTATTCTCCTGCTTTTGAAACAAAAGATGGAAAACTTTATGTAGGCCTTGGAGCAGAACAAAAACTTCATGTTTACAACCTTTCGGAAGAAGGAGTTTCCTTAGACACCACAATTTCCTTTTCTATTCCAGGCTTTGGGATTCTAGATCCCAAAGATCTTTCTGAGTTTTCTGAGGGTACAGTTACCATTAATGGAAGTACCCCTTCCTTACGCAATATTCATATCATTGAAGGCAAAATATTATTGCATTATTATCCAGGCATAGATCCTCAAAAGATGAAAGAAGCAGAAATGCTGTGGGAACAAGGAAAACCAGAGGAAGCTGGAGAACTTTTTGAAAAGCTGGAAGCAGAATTAGACCAGGGGTTATTAATTTTTGATCAAAAAACGTTGGAACAAGAAGGTAATATCCTTCTTCCCAGTGGTCTTAATAAGGATGGATTCACATCTGCAAACGGATTTCTTTGGATAGAAAAGGCAGCTAATGAGGAGGTTGAGGAAGACTTTTTGAGAATCTATAAGGTAAAGCTGGTTAAGAAGTGAATTTTTATGCCTATCCTTTTGCTAAATCAAAATGGGGTATTAAAAAAGAAAAACCCTATACCCTGTTTTTATCAAATAGTTGAAAATTAAAATTCACTAAGACAAATGACTCAATGATTTACAATACCAGACTAGTTGAAAAATACTGTCAAAAAAAGAGCCATTTGACTAATTTACAAGTGG
>NZ_JAHEBC010000412.1 GCF_024642405.1 Algoriphagus sp.
CTTGAACCAGACTAGTTTTCTTTACCAAATAGCTTAGTCATTTCGAGCAGAGGGAGAAATCTCCTAAGTCAATTTGGATCGAGATTTCCCAGTCGGATCCACTATATAGCAATAGAATCCACTTTCGTTTCCTCCTTCGAAATGACCTTGTAAAGATATCCTTGAACCAGACTAGTTTTCTTTACCAAATAGCTTAGTCATTTCGAGCAGAGGGAGAAATCTCCTAAGTCAATTTGGATCGAGATTTCCCAGTCGGATCCACTATATAGCAATAGAATCCTTTTTCGTTTCCTCCTTCAAAATAATGATTTAATGATTGTCTTTTATAGTATTTTAGTACCTCCGAAAGTTCTATTTCTACTTTAGTACCCCCCAAGGTTCTTTTTCCAAATTCGAACTAGAACATTTTTAAAATAAATAAAAATATAAAGCTAGTACATCTGAGGGTACTATTTCTTGTTTAGTACCTTCAGAGGTACTATATTTAGTCATGATAAGAAAAGATATTCATGCAGTGATTACCGGAGATTTGGTCGATTCCACTGCTATTTCAAAAGATTATCATGAAGTCCTGTTTCGGATAGCCGATGATATTCAAAAATATCAACTAAGCGATTTTAAATTCGATATCTACCGAGGTGACAGTTTTCAAGCTCTGGTTAGCGATCCAAATAAGTCTTTATTGATTAGTATTATTATGAGGTCCGGTCTTCGCAGATATTCCAATGGATCTTCAATCAGTGATGCATGGGATGCACGCGTTTCTGTGGGAATTGGAAAAATAACATCCGATCCCAATGGGAAACTAGGTCAGCTAATCGGTGAGGCTTTTGTTCGATCCGGAAGAGGATTGGAACCAATGAAAAAAGAAGGACTCCGTCTGAGAATCACCACAGGAGAAGAACAAATTGACCGGGAATTTGAATCCACTTGCCCACTAGCAGATCATATAATCAGTAGATGGACTACCAGTCAGTCGGAGGCTATCTATTTAAGCCTGCTAAAAGGAATCACACAAAAAGAAATAGGAGAAGAATTAAAGCAAACACAGCGAGTAGTCAGTAAAAGGCTAGAATCTGGAAATTTAGAGAGTCTATCCAATTTTTTTAATCGCTTTAAAGAGATTATAGAATGGAAATTCAGCAACTAGACCTTCTACTCCGTCTTATTCTTGCACATCTTTTGGCTGACTTTGTTTTCCAAACAAATGCCATGGTGAAGGGCAAAAAGGAGGGAGGACTAGGCTCCACTCAATTCCTATGGCATTTGGTCATTGTAGCTATTTTAACCTATATCTTCCTGGCTGATTGGACAAATTGGTGGACACCTATTGCAATTGGGATAGTTCATGGATTGATAGATTGGGTCAAAATCAGGATAAATAGAGACACTGTGGGAGTATATATTGCAGACCAAGCAGCGCACTTAATCAGCATCATTATTCTATGGACCCTTATCACTGGACAGAATCTTGGACAAATATTCAGGCTAAGTACATTTGAATGGAATTCAAATTTTCAATTGATTATCATCGCATATATCATAGTAACTCTTCCATCAGGTATTTTGATTGGTTATCTTACTCTGTCTTGGCAAGAGCAACTCAGTAAAAATAAGAAAGATGAAAGCCTAAAGGATGCAGGGAAATGGATTGGTATCATAGAGCGAATACTTATCCTTACTTTTATTTTACTCAACCAGTGGCAACCCATAGGCTTTTTACTGGCTGCAAAATCAGTTTTTAGATTTGGTGATCTTAAAAAAGCAAAAGAACAAAAGAAGACGGAGTATATACTAATTGGTACGCTATTAAGCTTTACACTTGCGATATTTATTGGCCTGTTTACACAAATGGCTATCAGTTAAAAGTTTCTTAATTGCTCTTTTAGAATTGAAATAGCCACCAGAATAGGACTCCAAGAAAAATAACATTAAAAGACATTTTCAAACGGACCAGAGTTGAGGTGATTATTGGTCATTTCGACTTTCTATTTTAATAATTTGCAAATTTACTTTTTGCCAAAAAAATAATATTTCACTTCATCTCGATTCCCTAAAGTATTCAAAACATAGACAAAGTATGAATTGAATTCTTGTCAATTTATTTTCTCAATGACAACAATTTCCTTTCCCTCCTTCTTGAATAGGAGGGCATGGAATGGTTCCATAACTACAAAAAACACAGCAATCCCCTGATTTTGGCTTCAGTATCTCATGACAGTTTTCACACTCATAAAAAAACTGACAAGAATCTGTAGGCATGATTTCTACTTTTTGATAGTCACAATTAGGACAAGTAATCTTTGACTTTAAAATGATTTCTTTCTCCATGATTCGACCTAATCGGGATCCTCAATTACTTTAAATCCCACTTTAGAAATAGCCTCCACGATTTGGGTTCTATTCACTTTTTTCGGATCATATTTTACGACAGTGTTTTCGTCTTTATAGGAAGTTTTTACTTCATTCACTCCATCCAATTTACCAATAGAATTCGTTACTGGCGCTTCACAACCTGAACAAGTCATCCCTTTCACGGAAAGTTCTAAAGTTTTGAAAGCGACAGGCTGAAGTAGTGAATTTTGAAATTTCAGATCACTTACTTTGGAGTCAACAACTGTATAACCTGTCTTATTAATAGCTTCAATAATTGCTTCTAAGCTGATGCTATTGTCATTAAAAGTTACTTGGGCAGATTTTTTTTCATATGATACCATAGTTTCCATAGTACCTTCAAGCGCTATTATTGCCTGTTTTATGGGTATTTCACAACCCGCGCAAGTCATCCCTTTGATTTGAAAATCAGCTTGTTTTAATTGAAATTCCTGACCTATTAAAAATTGATTCGAGCTCTTTGATTCAGGATAAAAAATATGAGAATAGCTTGGAAAGGCAAGCATCAAACCAGCAAAGACAGTTACAAAGCTTAGAAATTTTTTGGATTTCCAAAAGGATTGAATTTCTCCTGTTTCACAGTCACATTCAATTTCTGCATTGGTTCTTGGCTTTAGTTTTTGATACCAAGCGAAGCTTAATATTCCCAGAGTCAATAAAATTAAGTAAGGTCTAAAAGGCTCAATCCAAGAGAATGTTGCTGCAATTCCACTGATACCAGCTACTATCGATAATACTGGAGTAATACAACACAAGGAAGCTAAAATAGCTGCTATCAATCCGGCTCCTACACTTT
>NZ_JAHEBC010000413.1 GCF_024642405.1 Algoriphagus sp.
TTTCCGGAATTTGATTTTAATAAAAAGATATGGTCGCTTCGCTCCCGAAATACAGCTTTGCTCAAATAAGCCTTCGGCGAAATATGAAACGCCCTCTTATTTCACCGAGCATTGCGAGGTATATTCCAATTGTATTTCCATTGTATTTCTAATTCTAAGATAAGCTTCGCGAAATACAGCTTCGCTGAAATATGCCTTCGGCGAAATAGAAACGAAATACCTTATTTCACCGAGCGTAGCGTGGTATATTTCAATGGTATTTCCATCGTATTTTTTTTAAGAGATAAACCAAAGCAAAATGGCTTCGACTTCGCTCAGCCTGATAAATGAGTAGATAAAATCACTTCCTCTGATCTCTCTTTCCTTTGTTTATTCTTCGTCGCCATTTTCAAAACCTTACTTTTCTAAAATCTTCTTGAGGTTCTCCAAACTCATCATCAAGTCTTTCCCTATCATTTTTTGAAAAACCCTTTTGAAAAGGCTCATAGGGAATTTGATAGGTCCTCGAAATTCCCAGGTTACCTGAGTTTGTTTGTCATTAATAGAAGAAAGTAAAAACTTAGAAGTGCCTACATTTTTCATCGGTCTCTCAAATTTCATCTCATATTCAATTCGCTCACCTTTGACAATATTCGAAATTTTCTGCTCGCCTGCTCCCACGCTTTTATCAGTACTATCCCATTTATACACAAAGCCAACAGTCCCATCTTTACCGGAATAGTCAGTCTTTTTATTGGGATCTTTCATATTCCAAACACTGTAATTATCCATGTTTTTAGAATACTTCAAATAATCAAAAACAATGTCTTTAGGTTGATCAATCACTACAGACTTTTCAACAATCATTTCACTGGCCATGTTCTTAAAATTTAGGTAAGGGTTTTATGTAAAAGATTCTCAAAAAAAGCTAGAAAATTCAATCTATTTTATCTTGAAATATTAATAATTTACACAAAATCAATGATTTAAGAGAATATTGAAGCAAGTTTAAAAAGTTTCGGCTTCTTACTCTGGCTAGTTCAAATTATTATTTTGAGAAGTACCTAATTCCAAAAAATAACTACAAGCATGTCAGTATCAAATTTCAAAATTGACTGATGCTTTTTCAATGTCTAATGAAATCTATTCGGTTTAGATAAAATCACCAAGTCAACCTTAACAGAGAAACTCCTTGCCTCTCGATGTCAAGTTTAAGGATTTTTTCCCCTTTTTCGGTAGAAATCCACTTTGGCGAACCTGCCAATTTTAATTGTCCGGCTTCTTCCAATTGTGCGATCTGATCTGCAGTTGGGTTTTGCGGTGAACCAATTTTCAGCCAAAGTGAATAGGAATTACTGTTTTTTTGATCGATGGTGAAATGCTCCAGAAGCATCTTCTCTTTATCCAAACCTTTCAGTTTCACGGCTACTGCAGTGGTATCTCCTATCTTACTATTATCGTCATGATAGTTCCAAAGCATGATACTGGCCGAATTATCACTTTTAGTTGCCAGTGCATTGACATCTGTGCGCTCCCCTCTTACCCCACTTTCTATAATGCTGCTGTGGTCATAGGCTAAATCACCGCTTACTTCCACTCTGTTTCCTTCCATCATTCCAAACATTCGAAAGACATTTAACACAGGCTTATTCACTCCATTTGTTGCCATATCCCTGAATCCTGCAAACCAAGCTTGATTTTCAAATTCAAAACCCCAAGTAACTGCTCCCAATAGATTTACTCCATACTCATCGGCAATGGCAAATTTTCGAGCAAATGAAGCAGCAGTATAACTTGAATACATGGTGCCGTTCCGGTAGGCATTATGCGGATAATCTGCCTCAGAACAGGCAGCGCATCCTTCTGGATCAGATTCTCCGATGATGATCGGCAGATTTTTAAACTCTGGATACGAAGCAACAATTTCAAATCCTTTCTCAATATCATTCAATTGAGCTCCCATGTTCATTTGCACCATTCCATCTACCACTTTTGGACTACCCTTCGCGTGAAAAGTGATAAAATCGAGAGGCGTTCCCTTCTTTCCCGTGGCATAATTTGTTCCTTCTTTTGCATGGTCAAGAAAAGTGGTTAGGAATTCTGCCGCCTTATCCCAGCCTGGACCAGTGCCTTCCGGACCACCAACTTTTGCCGTAGGCAAAGCCCTCTTGACAGCATCCACCGAATAATCATAAAGCTTGATGTACTCTTCCGTAGTTCCCTGCCAGTACCCAATATTTGGTTCATTCCATACCTCCCAATACCAGCTTTCCACTTCTTCTTTTCCATAGCGATCAATAGAATGCTTCACCCATTGGAATACCAATTCAGCAAACTTCTCATAATCCTTAGGTGGGTAGGCCCAGCCTGTATAGATTTCTTCATACTTGATGCCTGGCTTCCAAAAATGTCGATAAGGTTCAGGCTTTCTGGAAAGCGCTTTGGGCATAAATCCGATCTGCGCAAAAGGTTTCATACCTCTTTCTAGGTAAGTATCAAAAATCTGATCAATGATGGTCCAATTGTAAACAGGCTTGCCTTGCTCGTCTTCTGTGTAAACATTGGTAGAACCCCACTTCAATGCTGCCCGTGGTCCTTCATCTGTTACCAACAGACTATGCGCTCTCACATAAACCGGCACGGGACTTAGCTCTGAGATTTCTCCAAGAAGCTTCTTCCCATCTTTCATATAGGTATAATTTGGTTCGTCATATCCCCACCAAGCCCATATCGGTTTCATCGGCCCTTTTTCACTGGCAAAATCAACTTCAATCTCGACTGGATTATCGGCTGATTGAGCTGAAACTTTACCTAGATAAAATAAGAGAATACAAAGGCTCAATAAAAAGATTTTGGAGATAGGCATGTTTGTTTTTTTTTGATTAGGATCGGATTATATCAACACTTATAGATCCGCAACTGCAAATAAGTCCTTCTAAACCTACTAAAAAAAATTATTAAATAATCAGCCCATATAGCTTATACGGTAAGATTATCCGACAACAAACGACTACAAACGGATACAAACGACTAGCTACCGACTCTATCGATTGCTATCCCCCAACTTTGGCTTATCGAATTCCTCTAGCGAAAACGACAAACAAATTTTTCACACAAAACAACAATTATCATGAACACGCTAAGAAACAGAGTACAGTTAATCGGACGTCTCGGATCCAAAATAGAAATCAAAAATT
>NZ_JAHEBC010000110.1 GCF_024642405.1 Algoriphagus sp.
GCTGCGGAGAAGGAAGGGGAGTAGAAATACTTTTGCCTCATGCCTCGGAATATTTGGGGATTGATAAGATTCAGGAAGTGATTGATGAGCTACGTAAAAAATTCCCCAAAGTGAATTTTGAACAAGCTGTGATTCCTCCTTTTCAAGGTATAGAAGATAACTCCTATGACACAGTGGTGAGTTTTCAGGTAATTGAGCATATTAAAAATGATCAACTTTTTCTTCAAGAAATTTATAGAGTGCTAAAACCTGGAGGGAAAGCAATTATTTCCACTCCGAATATCAAGCATACTTTATCAAGAAATCCTTGGCATATCAGGGAATATACGCCTCTGCAATTAATTGATTTGTCTAAATCCATTTTCGATCAAGTGGAGGCAAAAGGAGTAGGAGGAAATGAAAAAGTTTGGTCTTATCATGCTGCCAACAGAAAGTCGGTACAGAAAATCATGAGATTTGATATTTTTAATTTACAGTATAGGCTACCGGCCACAATTTTAAGAATGCCTTATGAAATCTTAAATAGGAGGAACAGAAATAAATTACACAAACAACAAGCTTCAAATGTTGTCGAAATAACGCATGAAGATTATCCTATTGTAGAAGACCCAGAATTAGGATTAGATTTATTCTATATTTTGCATAAAAAGTAAAAAAGCGGCTTAAGCCGCTTTTATTATCTTCTGTCTATCTGGGATGGAACAGCTTCCTCTCCCATATAGATTCTTAGTCTTCCTCTCAACTCGTCCGCTTTTTCCTGATACCCTCGTTCTTCCAATAGTGGTATGAAGTAGCGGATCATCTCAATGGATATCATCATTTCTCTGTCATAATCCCTGTCCTCATTAGTATAGAATTCAATCATATCCAATGATTTTTTTGAAACTTCATCTATGATTTCAAGTGCTTTTTCTTCTTCTCCTACTTCGAAGAATAGCGGTACAGATTGACCACTGGATAGATCATATGGGATTGCCTCATTGGGCATCACTTTCAAACCATAGTTTAAAAGTTCAGTTGCCTTATCCATTTTATTTTGATCCAAAAGTGCTATAACTATAGAATTTAAGGCACTTCTATGGTTGGAAGCAAACCTTCTATATTCTTCATCCAGATAAGCATTTGGATCATCCATGCCACGGAAAGCAAAATTTTCCATGTAGTTCTTATATGCGAGATCTGCATTGACTAATTCTTCACGAATAAAATCCGGCTTCTGAACAGGAAGTAATCTATATGTTAATCCTTCATTTACAACGTGATCTTCTAAGTCTATTCCGATGGTAGAAAGAGAGGTGTTGTTGAAATAGATAGGCCTTTCCCAATTGTTACTTGTGATCAAATCGATAAGCATCAAGGTTCCTTTTGTAAGGTATTGTCCTTTGACTCTTAAATTGATCTGAGGTGTAAATAAAGGCGTGAACTCATCAGGAATAATATCTTTATTAGCAACAGAGGCACTATCGATATCCAAAACAAGATTTCTTGATGGAACCATATTGACCACGCTTTTACCTCCGGTATTCACATTCAATCTTGGATCTGCCTCATTTAATAAATTAAGATAGGCTCTTACAGAAATAGCTGAATTAGGCTTGTCGTCACCAGTAACATACAGCACATCATTGGTTCCTTTTTGGTAGCGGGAATCATCCAAACTGAATGGTAATGCCTCTGACTCATTTACAGGACGTGTCATTTGCTCTACATACCAGTCAGTATCAAAGTAACTTAAAACGATTACTCTAACGTCAGTTCGGAAACCTTCTACTTCCTGTACATACCAAAGTGGGAATGTATCATTATCACCACCGGTAAAGAGTATGGCATTTGGTGCACAAGAAGCTAAGAAATTACGTGCAGAGTCTACAGAGAAGTATCTACCAGCTCTATTGTGATCATCCCAAGTTTGACTGGCAACCAAGCCTACCACTGGTAAAGTTAAAAGAGTGGCCAAAACTCCTGCAATAGCTAAATTTTTATTCATTTTACCAATGGCATGGGCAATACCCATTACTCCCATACCGATCCAAATAGCAAAAGCATAGAAGCTACCTACATAAATATAATCCCGTTCTCTCGGCTCTACCGGAGGGGAATTCAGGTAGAGAACCAACACTACTCCCATCATCAGGAATAACATTAAATTCACATAGAAAGATTTCGGATCAAACTTAGCCTGAAAAAACAAACCGATGATTCCCAAGAGTAATGGAAGCATTAGAAAATTGTTGTGGCCTTTGTTTTCTTTAATGTAATCTGGATATTTATCTGAAAAGGCGTCTGTAATTCCTATCCATGGGGCATCAGAAAAATCACTTTCCCTACCTGAAAAATTCCACATAAAGTATCTCCAATACATTTTACCAAGCTGATGCTTAAACATGAAATAGAGATTATCTCCAAAAGTAGGATCTTGACCTTCTCTTAAGCCCAGAACTTGACGGTAAATACGTTTATGGTTTTCCTGCGTAGAGTAGACCCTTGGTAAAATCGTTGTTTTTGAAGGTTCATAGATATTTTTCAATCCATAATCAACAATTTCGTACTTATCCTTTCCTTTCATGTACACTGGATCTCCTTCTTCCTGATCTACCAGTTTTGCTGTGAAATATTGACCATGTAATAATGGTCTATAGCCATATTGCTCTCTTTTGAGGTAAGATACATAGCTGATGATGTCCTTTGGAGCATTCTCATTTATGATAGGATCCTGATTGGCACGAATGACAATTAAGGCATAACTACTGTATCCAATTAAAATAAAAACTAAAGAAAGTAAAGCCGTATTTAAAGTCGCATTTTCCTTACTTCTAGAGTATTTGTAAGCAAAATATAAAGCTGTGAAAAAGGCTATTGAAAAGAATATAATACCGGAGCCAAAAGGCAAGCCTAAAGAATTCACGAAGAAAATTTCTATTGATCCTGCCAAACTTGGAAGTCCAGGAATAATAAGGTTATTGATGATGATCAGTGCTATACCACCAATAAGCATCGCCGCAAAGGCGCCTTTAAGACTTGGTTTTTCGTACTTTTTGAAATAATAAATTAATGCTAGAGCAGGAAGAGTAACCAAGTTGAGCAAGTGCACTCCTATAGAAAGACCTACCAAATAGGCAATGAAAATCATGAATTTGTTTTCATCTCTGGGGTCTTTTATAACGTCCCATTTTAAAAATGCCCAAATTACAATGGCGGTAAAAAATGAAGACATTGCGTAAACTTCAGCTTCTACTGCAGAGAACCAAAAGCTATCGGAGAAAGTATATAACAAAGCACCGACAATACCTGCCCCCATTAAAGAAATTACCTGGCCAGTACTCTCTTTTCCTTCTTCAATTTTATAGAGTCTTCTCCCGAAAAGGGTTATAGACCAGAATAAAAATAATATTGTGAAAGCTGAGAAAAGAGCACTTCCCACATTCATCCAATAGGCAACTTCCAAAACATCGCCGACGGCTAAAAAGCTAAACATCCTGTAAACCAATAAAAAGAAAGGTGCTCCAGGAGGATGAGGAACTTGCAATTTATACGAAACAGCAATGAATTCCCCTGGATCCCAGAAGCTTGCGGTTTTTTCTGCGGTCAAAATGTACACTACTGCGGCTGCGGCAAAAACTAGCCAGCCAGTTAAATTATTGATTTGCTTATACTTGAGCATTAATTCGAGATATTTGACTGGCGAAAATAAAAAAATAATCGCCAACTGTGGATTTTTTAGCACTTTTTAAAAGTTGAAGGAGAAATAGAAAAATTTTGCTGTGTGATATAAATTACTGTTGCGAACCTTAAGTCACTGTACTTTTGTTGTGTTAATTAAATACTATGAACATGAGCGCACAACCAAAAACCTTTCAGGAATTGATTGATGGAGACCAGCCAGTATTGGTGGATTTTACAGCTACCTGGTGCGGTCCATGTAAAATGATGCATCCTATATTGGAAGATACTTCTAGACAGATGGGGGATAAAGTAAAAATATTGAAAGTAGATGTGGATAAAAACCCTTTGGCAGCAAGTAAATTTCAAGTTAGGGGAGTTCCCACTTTGATTCTTTTCCAAAAAGGAAAAATTCTTTGGAGACAATCAGGAGTTGTTCCAGCCCATCAGTTGGTACAAACTATTCAATCTAATGTGAAGAGTTAGAATAATTGGAATGTGACAAAAGTCATTTAAGCTTAATAAACTCTTGAATATCTTTGGAAAGTTGAAAATAGAATAATAGGAAAATAACCATATGAAAATCGAACAAATTTATACTGGATGCCTTGCACAAGGAGCATATTACATCGAATCAGATGGCGAGGCTGCGGTAATCGACCCACTGAGAGAAGTACAGCCATACATTGAAAAAGCTGAAAGAAGAAATGCGGAAATAAAATATGTTTTCGAAACTCATTTCCATGCTGATTTCGTTTCTGGACACCAAGATCTTTCTAAAAAGACTGGAGCTCCGATTGTTTATGGACCTACAACTATGAAGATGGGATTCGATGCAATCGTTGCTGAAGATGGTCAGGAATTTAAAATTGGTAAAGCAAAAGTGAAAGTAATTCATACTCCTGGGCACACGATGGAGAGTTCTTGTTTTTTACTCTATAATGAAGAAGGAAAGCCAGAAGCAATCTTTACTGGGGACACTTTGTTTATCGGAGATGTAGGAAGACCGGATTTAGCTCAGAAAGTAATAAAAGACTTGACTCAGGATAAGTTAGCGGGCCATTTGTATGAATCCTTAAGAAATAAAATCATGCCTTTGCCTGATGATTTGATAGTCTATCCGGCACATGGTGCGGGATCAGCTTGTGGCAAGAATATGAGTAAAGAGACTTCAGATACTTTGGGAAATCAAAAGAAGACTAATTACGCGCTTCAGGAAATGACTAAAGAGGAATTTATCAAAGAGGTTATCACAGGTTTAACACCTCCTCCTGCTTATTTCCCTCAGAATGTAATGATGAATATCCAAGGATATGACAGCATAGATGATGTTTTGGAAAGAGGAGTGAAACCATTGACTCCAGCTCAGTTTGAAGCCGCAGCAAATGAAACAGGAGCTTTGATTTTGGATACAAGGGAACCTCAGGTATTTGCGAAAGGTTTTGTGCCTAATTCAGTAAATATCGGAATTGATGGAAGTTTTGCTGTATGGGTTGGAGCTATGATCCCTGATTTAAAACAGGAGATTTTAGTAGTTGCAGAGAAAGGTAGAGAGGAAGAGGTGATTACTAGACTGGCAAGAGTAGGATATGATTATGCCCTCGGATATTTGGAAGGAGGAATTGAAGCCTGGAAAAAATCAGGACATGAAATTGATCATATAGAATCTATTTCAGCTGAAGAATTGGCAGCTAGAAAAGAGAAAAATCCAGAGATCAATATTGTTGATGTAAGGAAAAATAGTGAATACTTATCAGAGCATGTAGTAGATGCGGAAAATGCACCTCTTGACTACATCAATGAAAGTATGTTGAAAATAAATAAGGATAAAACGTATTTCGTGCACTGTGCGGGAGGGTATAGATCTATGATCTTTAACTCAATTCTAAGAGCAAGAGGTTACGATAATCTGATTGATGTAGATGGTGGATTTAAAGCCATTAAAGAATCAGAGAAGTTTAAAGTAACAGATTACGTTTGTCCAACGACCTTGCTCTAACCGAGTGAGAAAAGTTGCTTAAACCCAAAAATGGCAGGCCGAAAGGTTTGCCATTTTAAATTTAAAGCAATTCAATGTGACTAAAGTCACACCGAAAATGAACACTGTTCTTCGCGCTATATCGCTTTTCTTTCTAATGTTTGGGTGGTTTCACCTAGCTCTGGCACAACATGGAAATATGGAGTCGATTGAGAATGATCCAGACAAAACGTTGTTTGGGAAAGTATTGAAAGAAGGAAGGTTTGAATTCCACCTTCGATCCTATTTTATGGCTACCCAAAACCAAGGCAATCTTTTGGATTACCAAACTTGGGGAACAGGTGCTGGAATAGGATATTTCTCTCCGCGTTGGAAAGGCTTAGGAATGGGATTTAGTGGTTTTTTTGTCTTTAGGCATTTTGAAAATAATGTAACGGCAACTGACCCTTTAACTCAAAGTTCAAACCGATATGAAATCCTTCTTTATGATTTACAAAATCCTAATAATCACAAGGATTTAGATAGACTTGAAGAGTTTTTCTTGAGTTATGAAAAAGAATCATTAAATATTTGGGTAGGAAGACATCATTTTGAAAGTCCATTTCTGAATGCTTCTGATAATAGAATGCGTCCCAACTTATTCAGTGGGATCTCAGTTGGATTCAAACCTGGTAAACTTGGAGTAAAAGCATCATGGTTTTCTCATGTTATCTCACGGGGATCATTAGAATGGTTGACGATTGAAGAGTCTTTTGGACTTTACAATACCGGCAGAAATCCTTTGGAATCAGAGGAATCTTATAAACATCATATCGATTCAAAAGGAATCGTTTCATTAGGTTTTGATTATGCTTCAGATCACGCAAATATCCAATCTTGGAGCTATTTAACAGAAGGAGTTTTTGGATTATCTATGCTGCAAGCTACTGGTCAACTAAGTTTAAATTCAGGACCAGAGTTTTTGTGGGGCATTCAAGGTTTCTATGAATCTTCTGTTGGAAATGGAGGAAATGAAAGCCCTGAAAAAGCCTATATTCTTCCAGGTGAGCAAACTGGTGGAATAGGCTTAAGTGGAGGATTGAAATGGGCAACTAGTAAGTTGACCATGAATTATCTGAAAATTTCAGATAATGGAAGATTTCTTTTTCCTAGGGAATGGGGTAGAGAACAATTCTTCGTTAGTCTTCCTAGAGAGCGATTTGAAGGACTTGGCGGGGTCAATGCCAAAATGATCAAATACGATCAAAGTTTCGTTGATGAAAAGTTAAAAATCGAAATGGGTTTCTCTTATATTGATAACCCGGACCAGGATGATTTTTATCTAAATAAATATGGAATACCTGATTATTTCCAGGTTTCCGGACTTGTTGATTATCAGTTGAAAGGATTCTTTCGTGGGCTAGATCTTCAACTATTGGTTGTTGGAAAAAAAGAAGCTCCAAGTCAGGAACTTTCTCCAGAAAATATTATTAATAAAGTAAACATGATAAACTACAGTTTTATAGTGGATTATAGATTTTAACAATAGAAAATTAATAGAATATGAATCAATTTATTGACTGGGTTTCACAACCTTGGCCTTGGTATGTGGCCGGTCCTCTTATCGGACTTACGGTACCTACCTTACTTCTAATTGGGAATAAGACTTTTGGTATCTCGTCTTCTTTAAGACATGCTTGTGCCATTTGTGTTCCTTCAGGAATTCCATTCTTTACGTATAACTGGCGGAAAGAAATGTGGAATTTAATGTTTGTTTTAGGAGTTTTAATAGGTGGTTTTATAGCCACTCAATTTCTTGCAAATCCAGCTGATTTTATACTTTCTGATCAGACTAAAGCAGATTTAACTGCTTTGGGGATAACGGATTTCTCTGGATTGATGCCTTCAGATATCTTCACTTGGAGTACACTATTTACGGCTAAAGGATTGTTGTTTTTTGTTTTCGGAGGATTCTTAGTTGGATTCGGAACAAGATACGCAGGCGGTTGTACTTCGGGTCATGCTATTATGGGGATCAGCTCTCTTCAGTGGCCGTCTCTTGTAGCTACTATTTTCTTTATGATCGGAGGATTTGTGATGACCCACTTATTGCTCGGGCCTTTAATGAGTTTGGTAGGATTTTAAATTATTGATGAAATGAAAGTATTAGAAAAAAACTTACAGGCAGAGGTTTGTGATGCACCAAATTCTCAAAAAGACATAGAAAAAGGTGTTGCATTGATCAAATACATAATCGTCGGGATTTTGTTCGGGATTGTTTTTGTGAAAGCCGAGATCATTTCTTGGTTTAGAATTCAGGAAATGTTTCGTCTTCAATCTTTCCACATGTATGGAGTGATCGGTTCGGCAATTATTACCGGGATTATATCAATTCAAATAATTAAACGATTTGGGATTAAAACCATCTCTGGTGAAACTGTAAATATCCCTAAAAAGGAATTTAGAAAAGGACAGATAATAGGTGGATTTATCTTCGGTTTGGGTTGGGCCATAACAGGTGCATGTCCGGGACCTTTATTTGCCCAGATCGGAAGTGGCTTTTTAGTTGTTTTTGTAACTCTCCTATTCGCAATAGCTGGTACTTGGGTTTACGGCAAGTTTTCAGATAGACTGCCCAATTAGACTCGAGTTGGTTGTTAATACAGGGATAGCCACTTTCTGAAAAGAGAGTGGCTTTTTTTTAGTCAAAAACTTTCCGAATAATAAATCTGATTAAAAAAATGATGGTAATGATGATAGCTCCTACAATGATGAATTCCATTTGTCAATTTTCTATGGATAACAGAACACAGCTAAAATAGTTTTAGACCCATTTTGATCGAAAGCAAAGCATATTAGACTAATATTCCTAAATTTCGAAACCTATTTACCTATACCTATTTATGAATTTCAATTCCAAACGAAGAGTAGCCTTAGGAGCTTTTTTCTTTTTTGTAGGACTTTGCTTCGCTTCATGGGCAGCACGAATACCCGATATCCAAGCTAGATTTGATTTATCTGAAGGGCAACTGGGAACTCTTTTATTGTTTCTTCCTATGGGTTCTGTAATAGGCTTACCTATTGCCGGCTGGGCGGTGCATCAGTTTGGAAGTAGGATGGTCATTATGGTTGGTTCTATTGCCTACGCTTTGACTTTACCCCTGATTGGTTTTGCTCCTTCCACTTGGGTTTTAGTACCGGTATTGGTTCTTTATGGAATGCTTGGAAACACAATGAATATTTCTTTGAACACCCAAGCATTAAATCTAGAAGATCAAATGGGAAAAAGTATTCTGGCTTCGTTTCATGGTCTGTGGAGTATGGCCGGATTTACTGGAGCAGGAATTGGAGCACTAATGATTTATTTGGGGATATCACCAGCAGCACATTTTGTAGTAGTAGCACTAATTTCTTTTATCATTATTCTTTCAGCCCAAGGGTTTATTATTAAGGAGAAAGCAGGAGCGGCCGATGGAGGATTAGTTTTGAAAAAGCCAGATGCTTTACTTCTTAGAATTAGTTTAATATCCTTTTTGGGGATGATGTGTGAGGGCTGTTTGTTTGATTGGAGCGGTGTGTATTTCAAGAAAGTTGTTTTGGCTGATCCTTCTTTAGTAGCCTTGGGCTATGTGGCTTTTATGGGGTCAATGGCATCGGGGAGGTTTATTACCGATAAAATTGCCGCTAGATTTACTAAAGTTGCCGTAATTCAAGTAAGTGGAGTTTTGATTTTTTTAGGACTTATTTTATCGGTCTTATTCCCAACTATTTCAATTGCCACATTTGGTTTTTTGTTAGTTGGTTTTGGAGTAGCATCCATTATTCCGCTATCATATAGTATTGCTGGTAGATCGAAACTATATGCACCAAGCGTTGCTTTAGCAATCGTATCAACGATTTCTTTTTTTGGATTCTTATTGGGGCCTCCATTGATAGGTTTTATAGCAGATTTATTTAATCTTAAAACCTCTTTTGCTTTGGTTGCTGTGTGTGCTTTAGGTATTACTCTTCTCTCTAGCTTTCGAAAATCCGTTTTCCTTATTCCAAAAAAAGTAAAAATAATTTCAAATTCATGAGTCTTTCTGAAAGATTTCAATTTGAAAAGGACTTCGAAATTGGTTCTTTTCAAGTTCATCCTGATGGTAAAACCAGGTTAAGCTGCGTCGCTGATTTATTTCAAGAGACTTCATGGGGGCATGCCGACTCAGCTGATTTCGGTAGAAATTTGCTGGAGGATAATAGAATGTGGGTATTGTCAAGAATGGATTTTCATTGTTTTAATATGCCTTCTTGGGGGCAAAAAGTAAGGGTTTTTACTGCAGGGAGAGGAGTGGAGAAGTTGTTTGCTTTTAGGGAATTTTTAATGACTGATGAGAGAGGTCAGGTTTTAGTTCAATGTATGACTTCTTATTTATTATTAAATATTCAATCAAAACGTCCTGTGAGACCCGAGGTTGTGTTGCCGGGAAAACTCTTTAACCCTTTGGAAAAACCTGAATGGCAAGCAGCTAAAGTGAAAGTTGACGGAGTATTGCTTGCAAGCGAACAATTGAAAGTGAGGTATTCAGACTTAGATCTTTATGATCATGTCAATAACACCAGTTATATTCTTTGGGTAGAAAATATTCTCAAAGAAAGAAAAATCGATAAAGATAAATTTTTAATCAATTTTCAAGCAGAGTGTTTACTTGGAGATATTGTTGAGATAAATTTATTTAAAGCTGAAGATCGATTTGTTTTTCAGGGTTTGGTAGGAGACAAACTCGTTTTTTTAGCGGAAGCCTATTAAATTTAAATAATCTAGGCTTGATGTGATTCTTGTCACAGGTTTTCGTGCGGTTTTAAGTCATTTTTGTAGCTTGAACTAAGAATATGAAACAGATCGGTAAACCATTTCTACAATTGATTACTCTGGTGTTGAGTTTATTAACACTTGCGAGCCTCTTGGTTGGGATTATTGGTGTTGTAATTTACTTATCCTTCTCAGGAGTAAACTTACCCTCTTTAAAAGAGGAGGCTGTTGTAGCCCAAATGATAGAAAAACCAGTTTCTAGGTCTTTGATGGATCCAGCAGGTATCTGGACTGCTCCGGCATGGAGCAAGGTAGATGAAGAACCCAATGCTGAGGTAATCAAATATGGTCGTGAGCTTATTGCCAATACATCCGAATATTTAGGACCTAACGGAAAGGTTAGGAAAATCTCTAATGGTCTTAATTGTCAGAATTGTCATTTACAAGCTGGTACCGTTCCACTAGGAAACAACTATTCGGCAGTTGCCAGTACTTATCCAAAAGTTAGAGGAAGGTCTGGAACAGAAGAGGATGTTCAATCCAGAATCAATGGTTGTTTTCAAAGAAGTCTCAATGGGGAAGCACTACCAAATAATAGCAAAGAAATGATTGCAATGGTAGCCTATATGAATTGGTTAGGTCAAAATGTTCCTAAAGGAGAAAAACCCATAGGTGCAGGGATTTATGAAATTCCGTTGTTAGATAGGGCAGCCGATCCAATCAAAGGTAAAATTGTTTATGATAAAGAATGCGTTGCCTGTCACATGACTGATGGTCAAGGACTAGCCAAATCAGATGGTAGTGGATATACTTACCCACCTTTGTGGGGAGAGCACAGTTATAATCAAAAGGCAGGACTTTATAGAATGTCAAGATTTGCTGGATATGTACGGGCAAATATGCCATTTGGAGCAACATATGAAAACCCGATTCTTACTGATGAGGAAGCTTGGGATGTAGCTGCTTATGTAAATAGCCTAGATAGACCTACCCGTGATTTCCCTAATGATTGGCCAGATATTTCCAAAAAGCCAATAGACCATCCTTTTGGGCCTTATGCTGATGAGTTTTCTGAGCAACAGCATAAGTTCGGACCATTCAAACCTATCAAAGAAGCCATAGCAAAACTAAAATGAGAAAGATTTTACTAGGGATATTCCTGGTACTTTCTTTTCATGCTAACGCTCAGGAATCAGAGAAAAAGCTAGAAATAGTACCGGATATCCATTTCCGTATGTTTTGGATGAGTACCAGCTATCCAAGTGACTTTAAAAATGATTTTGCATTGGGTTCTAGTTTAAATCTCGGTACAAAAATCACTTTTGCGGAACGACTTCAATTTCACCTTGGATATAGAGTCTATGGAAATTTATGGAGTTCGGATTTATCAGCACCAGATCCATTATCAGGCCTAAATAATCGATATGAGGTAGGATTATTTGAT
>NZ_JAHEBC010000414.1 GCF_024642405.1 Algoriphagus sp.
GCTTAATTTTCTATTCCAAATCACCAAGGTGTGTTTCAGAAGAATTTGCGGAAGAAATAAAGTTAATGGAAGTACCCAAAGTTGGGGTTTTTGTAAATGAAAGCTTTGACTTTGTTTTATCTAAAATAAGAGAATTTGATTTATCTGTTCTTCAATTGCATGGAAATGAAAGTCCTGAATACGTTCAAGAATTAAAATTAAAGACTGAAAAAAAAATATGGAAAGTTATTTCAGTTCATGAAAAAGTAGATTGGGGAAAACTTAGCGATTATTTAGAGTTCATTGAATATTTCCTTTTTGATACCGCAACACCAATGCATGGAGGATCGGGAAAAAAATTTAATTGGAATATTTTGGAAACATACCCTTTCAACAATGGGTTTTTATTAAGTGGAGGCTTAGATGAGAAAAGCATATCCGATATAATTGAGCTTTCTGAAAGAATGCCACAAATGGTGGGAGTGGATTTGAATTCAAAATTTGAGGAAACTCCAGGGATAAAGAATATTGAAAAACTAAAAAGTTTTAAGAAAGGATTAATTGGTAGTTATTGATAAACCTACAAAATATACATTATCAGATGATTAAAGTAGACGAAAAGGGCTTTTATGGTAAGTTTGGAGGTGCTTATATTCCCGAGATGTTACATCCTAATGTGGAGGAACTGAAGGAAAATTATGAGTCAATCATAGCTTCGAAAGAATTTCAGGATGAATTCAGAGGATTGTTGAAGGATTATGTAGGTCGTCCAACTCCTTTATATTTAGCTTCTAGACTTTCAGAAAAGTATGGTGCTAAAATTTATTTGAAACGAGAAGACTTATGTCACACCGGCGCACACAAAATCAATAATACCATAGGCCAGATTATTTTGGCTAAAAAGCTCGGGAAAAAACGAATTATCGCAGAAACAGGAGCCGGTCAACATGGAGTAGCAACAGCTACAGTTTGTGCTTTGATGGGGATGGATTGTGTCATTTATATGGGGGAAGTTGATATCGCCCGGCAACATCCCAATGTGGAGAGAATGAAGATTCTGGGAGCTACCGTAGTTCCTGCTACTTCGGGCTCGAAAACTTTAAAGGATGCTACCAATGAAGCCATGCGTGCTTGGATCAACAATCCTGTAGATACGCATTACATAATTGGTTCGGTGGTAGGCCCTCACCCTTATCCAGAAATGGTTGCAAGATTTCAAGCTGTGATTTCAGAGGAAATCAAATGGCAATTAATGGAAAAGGAAGGAACAGAAAATCCTGATATAGTTATCGCCTGCGTGGGAGGAGGATCCAATGCAGCTGGAGCTTTTTACCATTATTACAATACTCCGCAAGTTCGACTGGTAGCTGCTGAAGCAGCTGGATTAGGAGTTTTATCCGGGAAATCTGCAGCGACAACAGTATTGGGAACTCCAGGAGTATTGCATGGTTCAAAGACGATTTTGATGCAAACAGAAGATGGGCAGGTTGTTGAACCTCACTCTATTTCGGCAGGCCTGGACTATCCGGGAATCGGTCCTGTTCATGCTCATTTATTTGATGTGGGAAGAGGAGAGTTTGTTGCCGTAGAAGATAAAGATGCGATGGCTGCGGGGATCGAATTAAGCCGATTGGAAGGTATCATTCCTGCTATAGAATCTGCACATGCCATCCATGCCTTAAATTTAATTGAATACTCCAAGGATGATGTGATCGTGATCAACCTTTCTGGAAGAGGCGATAAAGATTTGGATACTTATATTAAATGGGGGAAATATTGAGTGATTTTGGAAATACGAAGTACGATTTACGAGGTTTTTTGGTACTCCAACGACCATCTACAAAATCAATCTTTTGGCCTATTAATTTCGAATGATGAATGCCGAAATTTGAATAATGATGTAAATCCACCTTTGAACCTTACAATTCTCAAAACAATAATCCAATCTCTCAATTTTTCAATATTCAAATCGAAATGAAATGAACCGTATACATACACTATTTAATACAAAAAAAGATCGCGTTCTCTCGATCTACTTTACAGCTGGTTTCCCTGAGTTGGAGGATACCATCCCTATTATGGAGGCTATCCAAGCTGGAGGAGCTGATATCATAGAAATAGGAGTTCCTTACTCAGATCCTGTAGCAGATGGACCAACCATTCAGGATAGTAACATGATTGCTTTAGAAAATGGAATTTCTCTGAAGAAAATCTTCGATCAATTAAGAGGCTTTCGTGCTAAAATCCACATTCCTGTAGTGATGATGGGCTATTTGAATCCAATTATGCAATATGGTATGGAAGCATTTTGTAAGAAATGTAAGGAAGTTGGAGTAGACGGATTGATTCTCCCTGATCTTCCTATGCAGCAATACTTGGATGAATACAAAGGACTTTTTGAGGAATATGGTTTGGTAAATACATTTCTAATTTCGCCTCAGACCTCCGAAAAGAGAATCCGGGAAATTGATGAAAACACCAATGGGTTTATCTACATGGTTTCTTCCCATAGCATAACGGGCGCCAAATCAGGAATCACAGCAGAGCAAATCTCTTATTTCGAGCGGGTCAAATCGATGAATTTGAAAAACCCGAGACTGATTGGGTTTGGGATATCAGATTCGGAAACTTTCTCAAAAGCCTCAGAGTATAGCCATGGAGCGATCATCGGATCAGCATTCATTAAGACAGTAAAAAATTCTAAAAACCTGAGTGAAGACATTCAGGCATACCTTCAATCAGTAATCAAGTAAGCAATGATTATTCAGCTTCAACCAGATATTTCAGATAGTCAAAAGGATAAATTGATTCAAAAAGTCAATGAAAACGGCTACAAAACTACCGAAGTAAAAACCCAATTGGGAGATTATCTTATTGGGATTGGTAAAAAAGATTTTGATATCCGTAAAGTCGGACAAATGGATGGAATTGTAGATATCCATATTGTTTCAGATGAATATAAATTGGTATCAAAAAAGTGGAAAGCAAAGCCAACTTCCATAGACTTGGGAGATAATGTATTTATCAAAGATGGTGAAATGGCGATCATCACTGGCCCATGTTCTATTGAATCCGAAGAACAAATCCGGGCTGTAGTAGCTCATTGTCTAGAAAATGACATCAAGATGATGCGAGGTGGGGTATTTAAACCAAGAAGTAGCCCGTATGCTTTTCGAGGCTTAGGAT